>DATJOU010000196.1:0-6871 GCA_035506775.1 Solirubrobacteraceae bacterium
TCAAGGTGCAGAGGACCGCCTGCTCGGGCTAGCCGAGGGGGAGGACGTCCGCCAGCAGGTGGCGGTACTTGACGGCCCGGGAGCCGGCGCCGCTGGCGAGGCGCACGTAGCCCCGCCGCTCGAGCCGCCTCAGGGCCTCGCGGATGGTGCTCTCGTCGTACTGCACCACCGGGTCGCGGTTGGTGCTCTGGTTGCACGCCAGGCGGAGGGCGTTCAAGGACAGCGGATAGGCGTCGGGTGTGGTCTTCTGCTTCTCCAGCAGGCACCCCAGCACCCTCACCTCCTCGGGGGACAGCGAGGAGTCTCCGGCGAACGGGCGTGCTTCCGCGCTCATGCTGAGCGAAGCCTACCCACGGTCGTGCACGGTTCCGTTTCCAGTTTGAGGGGGACGCGGCGGCTGCCGCGCGGCGCTTCCGTGCCATATCTGTGCGCAGATGGCGTGGGGGCTACGCCCAGCGCGATGATGAGCGGCCAGCAAGCTCCTCTGTGCTTGCTCCCCCTCGCTGCCCATCCTACCCAAGACGCGGGAACCCGAACGCGGGAAACCGCGACGGCTACAGTCAATGGGGGTGAGTGCACAGCCTTTCGGAGGGGGACACGGCGGCCACGGGACGGGCGCCGGTTCGTCGCGCGATGGTCGCCTCAGGCCCCCCACCAGCGAGGAGGAGCCCAAGCCCGTCTCGCTGAAGCGGATCGCGAGGCTGTTCAGCCCCTACAGGGCCCGGATGAGCCTGCTGCTGAGCCTGATCGTGCTCGGTTCGATCCTCGGGGTGGCCTCCCCCTTCCTGGTCCGGGAAGCGGTCAACAAGGGCCTCATCGGTCACGACCTGCAGCTGTTGAGCTGGCTGGTCCTGGGGATGATCGCGCTGGCGGTCATCAACGCCGTGATCGGGGTGGCCCAGACGTGGATCTCCAACGAGGTCGGCCAGCACGTCATGCACGACCTCAGGGCGGCCGTCTACGAGCACCTGCAGCGGATGTCGCTGGCGTTCTTCACCCGCACCCGCTCCGGGGAGGTCCAGGCGAGGATCGCCTACGACATCGGCGGGATCGACGACGTCGTCACGAGCACCGCGACCTCCACCGTCTCCACGGTTGCGACCGTGCTCGCCACCGTCACGGCGATGTTCGCCCTCAGCTGGGAGCTGACGGTCTTCTCGCTGATCCTGCTGCCCTTCTTCGTGTGGCTCACGAGGCGGGTTGGAAACGAGCGCAAGCGCATCCAGTCGGTGCGCCAGAGCCGCCTGGCGGACATGTCCACGCTGGTGGAGGAGTCGCTGTCGGTGTCGGGGATCCTGCTCGCCAAGACGATGGGCCGCTCGAAAGAGCTGGTGGACCGCTTCCGGGGCGAGTCCGACGAACTCGCCGACCTCGAGGTCCACGCCCGCATGGCGGGGAGGTGGCGGATGGCAACGGTCCAGATGAGCTTCGCGATCATGCCCGCGGCCGTGTACTGGTTCGCCGGCTTCACCAACGTCAACGGGCACGCGGCGATCTCGATCGGGACCGTGGTGGCCTTCACCCAGCTCCAGACACGGCTGCTGTTCCCGATGCAGTCGCTGCTGTCGGTGGGGGTGGAAGTGCAGACCTCGCTGGCCCTGTTCGGGAGGATCTTCGAGTACCTCGACCTCCCGATCGACATCACCGAGCGCCCGGACGCAAGAGAGCTCTCCGACGTCCGCGGGGATGTCCGCCTGGACGAGGTCTGGTTCCGCTACAGCCCCGAGTCGCCCTGGACCCTGAAGGACATCTCCGCGGAGATGCCGGCGGGCAGCCACACGGCCCTGGTGGGTGAGACGGGGGCGGGTAAGACCACGCTGGCCTACCTGGTGGCGAGGCTCTACGAGCCCGAGAGGGGGGCCGTGATGCTCGACGGGGTGGACATCAGGGACATCAAACTCGACTCCCTTGCAGGGGCCGTCGGACTCGTCTCCCAGGAGACCTACCTGTTCCACGCCTCGATCCGGGAGAACCTCCGCTTCGCCTGCCCCGATGCGACCGACGAGCAGATCGAAGACGCCGCCCGGGCCGCCCAGATCCACGAGCTGATCGTGTCCCTCCCCGAGGGCTACGACACCCCGGTGGGAGAGCGGGGCTACCGCTTCTCCGGCGGCGAGAAGCAGCGCATCGCGATCGCCCGCACGGTGCTGCGGAACCCCCCCGTGCTGCTGCTCGACGAGGCCACCTCGTCACTCGACACCCAGACCGAGAGGGCCGTCCAGCAGGCCCTGGATGAGCTCTCCCGCGGACGCACCACGATCGCGATCGCACACCGTCTCTCGACCGTCCGCGACGCCGACCAGATCCTCGTGCTCGACGCGGGCACGATCGTCGAACGGGGGACCCACGAAGAGCTGGTGGAGGCCCAGGGACGCTACGCGGCGCTGCTCAGGGGCTCGCTGATCGACGTACCGGAGGTGGACGCCGAACCGCCGGCTGCGCTCGCGTGAGGGCAGCCGGGGCTGCAGGTTGGTGATCCGTCGATGCTCGGCGAGGGTGGCTTCAGGGCGGCCTTCGCGCGTCCGACTGCCTTTACATGCACGCCCGGGCGCGAAGATGCTGCGTGGTCGCCTGCGCGCTCATAGCCGTCGCTCTGCCCTCACTCGCCCTCGCCTCGGGCGCCGGCGGCCGTCGGGTGTGGGTGCTCGCCCGCGCCGCACGAGGGCACTGCGCGGCGACGCTGCGCGTACAGGCGGGACGTCGCGCCGCCTCCGTGCTGGTGCGAGGGACGCGTCCGCGGCGGTACCTCACGTCGCTGCTGGCGGGCAGCGGGAAGTCGATCTCCACGGCGCAGCCTCCGAGTGCCCGCTGTAGGGCGATCGTGGAGGCCAAGGGGATCCTGCCGGCCACGAAGCGCAAGGCGGCTCCGGGGCCCGACTCACCCGCACCGGACTCGACCGGCGGCGGGCTGCAGCTGGGGGGCCCGCCCCTGGTGCCGGAAACGCCGCTCGCCCCCACCGGTCCCGGGGGCGAAACCGCCGCATCGCGCACGGGAGTGGTGCTGGGCACCTTCGACGTCGTCGGGGCGGCCCAGATGCAAGCCTGGGCGGCGGCCGGCGGGACGGCGGTGGTGGTGCCGGTGATATGGGCAGAGGCGCAGCCGAACCGCGGCGAAGCGGTGACGCTGCAGGACGCCGGCAACGCCGGACAGGACGTGCTGTCGGAGATCGCCGAGGCGCACGCGGCGCATCTGCAGGTGTACCTGGAGCTCGACCTGCAGTACCCACCCGAATGGGTGAAGCAGTCGGTGCCCAGCTACGTCAACCAGGCCGGGGCCGCCTACTCGAGCGCCACTCCCGGGAAGGACATCCGCGACTGGGTCTGGTCACAGGTTGGCCGCGAAGCCGTGGCGGGGTTCGTGGCCGGAGCGCTCGGAGCGCTCTCCCCCGCCCTCGGCGACGTCTCCGGGATCCGTGTGGGAGGCGGGATGTACGGCGAGATGCAGTATCCCTACGACGGCTCGACGGTCGCCGGGCAGCCCTCCTACTGGGGCTACGACCTCCCCGCCCAGACGGGGGTCGGCCTGGCCTCAGGGCAGCAGAGCGCTCCCCTGCCCGGGTACGTGTACGGCCACGGCTCGAGCTCTGAGGACGCCGACTGGGCGTCCTGGTAGCTGCGCTCGCTCGGCAACTTCGTGCACTGGTACATCCTCCAGCTGCGCCAGGACGGTTGGGAGGGCGCGGTCTACGTCCTGCATCCCTCCTACGGGATGCGCGAAGACTTCGCACCCCGCTCCCCCGAATACGAACAGCAGCTGGCGCTAGGGACCGACTACGCGGTGCAGATGGACGCCTACGACACGCTCCCGGACGCCTGGCCGTGGTCCACGTGGGCGGACGACCCCGAGCCGTACTGGTACCCGGGCGACCCGGTGGACTCCGACAAGGCGGCCTGGCGCAAGCTGCTGGTGCTCGCCCAGGAACGCGGTCTCGCCTCGCACATCATGGGCGAGAACACCGGCGGAGGGGGTGTGGCGGCGGTCGACCGTCTGACGAGCGGTGCGTTGCGGGCGGGCTACCAGGGCATCTTCTATCTCGACTATCCGACGCTCCTCGCCGGGGGTGGCCTGCTCCAGGCGCTCGTGTCCGGCTTCGACGAACAGCTCTCGCTGGCCTACCCGAGCTGAGCGCCGGCGCCAACCGCGTCCGGGCGCCACTTGCGCAGCCGCACGACGCAGTTCCAGGTCGCGAGCTCGCGCAGGATCGGGACATCCACGATCACTCTCAGCGAAGGCCAATAGCGGGGCTCGACGGCCATGATCTGCAGCTCGCCGAGTGAGCGGATGAAACGCAGTGTCGGGCCGATGTGGCACGGCCACAGCGAGTCCCCATAGACGCACTTCGGCTCGTCCCCGTGGCGGCGGCGATACAGACGCAGCCCCAGGCGGGGGCCCAGGAAGTGGTACGGGGTCATGTCGTGCCCGCCCCACGGGGAGAACCAGTTGGTCCACGACACGTAGGCCCACCCCCCGGGCCGCAGCACACGCGCGACCTCGGTGATCACCCGCTCCGGTTCGGGGGTGTGCTCGAGCATGTTGGATGAGAACACGCCGTCGAAGACGCCGTCGCGCAGCGGCAAGTCCATCGCGTCACCCACGATCCCCCCCTCCAGCCGCCGGCCATCGCTCTCCAGCTCGGAGGAATCGTGATCGACGGGGGTCACCTCGGCCCCGACCCTGCGGAGCGCGCGGGTGTACCAGCCGGGCCCGCAGCCGATGTCGGCGATGTGCTGGTCCTCCAGCGGGCCGAACCACCGTTCCAGGTCCGTCACCGCCCGCTCCGCCAGCACGCGATAGAACGCCTCGGGATCGTGTGACTCGTTGCGCCACAACCGCCACAGGTCAGCCAATCCCGTGCGACTCTGCGAACTCTGTGCGGCGGGGTGGCTCGAGCTGATCGTTGACACTCCCTGCGCCTCCTTTCATCAGTCCTTGTAGGTGGGTGCCCCCACGCTGATCGGCGCCCGTGGGACGAGTGGCTCGGGCCCCGGCGGGAGCTCGTCGGGGAGCGCTCCGGGCAGCTCCCACACGACCACCGTCCCGGCGGTTGCACCCGTCGAGGCGAAGCGCCTGCGGGCGTGCGTCCCGAGCCAGGCGAGCAGCGCGGGTGAAGCCGCCGAGTAGCCCTGTTCGGCCTGCAGCGAGCTCGTCACCACGAACTGCGAGTGCGACGCCTGGAGCATGCTCGGACTCACCTCGCCGGCCTCGGGGTTGAACTCGAGGCGGTAGTCCGGAAGCAGGAACTGGATTCCGTCGGCGAGCGGGGCCACGCGACTGTCGGCGGGTGCGTGGCTCTGCATCCACCCGACGGCGTTCGCCATCGCCGTGTCGCGCCCGGTATGTGAGCCGACCCAGGTGATCAGGTCGAAGCCCGCGATCGCAACGACGACGGCGACGGCGAGGACCCGAAGGGGCTTGGTGCCGAAGCGGGCCAGGAGCAGCGGCGCCGTGCTCGCGACGGCGACGATCGACGGCACCACCAGGTAGTAGAACATCTGCTCCTCGATCGTTCCCTGCGCGATCTGGAAGGCGAGCTCGAGGAAGGCTCCGAACACCCACATCGCGATCCAGCGCTGGCGTGCGCTGCCGTTCCGGTACAGCCACACGCCCGCGCAGCCCCCCAGCGCGATCAGCACGTAGGTCATCCCGAACGTGCCGAGGTTGGCCGTCACGCGGGAGAGCAGCGACGGAACCCCGGGACGGTTGTACCCCGTCGCCTGGATGATCCCGAGCATCCGCTCGATCCCGCCGAACTTCTGGTAGCTGAACTGGTAGCCACCGCCCGTGAGCACCGCGATCACGGGATAGGGGGAGTACGTCACGAGCGCCGTCCCGAGCGAGGTGGCGGCAGTGCCGCGCCGCAGGGGACCGCCGCGGACGATGCACACCAGCAGGGGCAGCACGTACAGCGGTGCCGAGGTCTCCTTGGTGAGCAGCGCCAGGCCGAAGGCGAAGCCGCCCGCGACGGCGCGCCCGTAACGCTTCGGGGGCACGCTGGTGCCGCTGGCCGTGACCGGCTCCACAGCCATCGGGAGCAGCAGGTAGAAGCCGAGCAGCACCCAGAAGGTGGCGAGCGTCTCGATGAACAGGCGGCTGTCGAAGCTGACGATGAACGGGTCGCAGGCGAACAGCGCCGCCCCCAGCAGCCCCCATCGGGGCCGGGTGATCGTGCGCACGATCGCGTACACGAGCACGGCGACCCCTCCTGCGACGAGGACGTTGAACACCCGCAGTCGCTCGATGACGTCGATCGCGGTGCCCCCGATCCCGAACACGCGGATCACGAACGCCTGCAGGTAGAACGACAGCGGGCCGTGCAGGTAGAAGGGGTAGTTGCCGAACACGAGGCGCCCGTCCGTGGCTGCGCCCGCCGAGATGCGTGAGTAGATGCTCTCGTCCAGGAACACGTCGTAGGAGGTGCGCAGGTGGAACAGGCGCAGGCCGACGGTCACGACGAACACGCCCACCGGCAGCAACAGTGCCCAGCGGCGCAGGTGCCCGGCCGGCGGTCGTTGCGGCGGTGGTTCGACCGTCACGGGAAGCCTGGGGGGAGCCGTCTGGGAGGTGCTCATGGCTCGAGGGCCGACAGGTAGACGTGCTCCTGGGCCGCCGCCACGCTGTCCCAGCTGTAGCCGGCGGCGTGACGTCGACCCCTTGCCCCCATCGCCGCGCAGCGGTCCGGGTCGCGCAGCAGCGACCGCAGCGCCTCCCGCAGCGGGCCCACCTCGAACGCAGGCACGAGCACGGCCGTGCCGCCACCGACGGTTCCCCGCAGGCTGTCGATGTCGAATCCGACCACCGGCGTGCCGCAGGCGAGCGCCTCGAGGGCGCTCAGCCCGAAGGTCTCATAGCGGGAGGGCATCACGCAGATCT
>DATJOU010000197.1:0-8539 GCA_035506775.1 Solirubrobacteraceae bacterium
TGAACGGCTTGCCGTCGAACTCGGTCTCGCCGAACCCCCGCTCGTCCCACGTGATGACACCGAACTCGGGTGCGAGCGCCTCCACCTGGGGGGCGAACATCTCGCGGTCCATGAGGAAGCCGTGGGCGAGGATCACGGGCGGCCCCTCGCCACCGCTGTCCTCGTACCTGATGCGCTGACCGTTGATCTCCGCGTAAGCCATGGCCCCTCCTCGGTCGGAAGGCGGCGAGTCTAACCGACGGTCTGCTCCCGGGACCGTAACTATGATCGGCCGACGCCACCGGGGGCAGGACAGATCGGCAGGATCGCGGTCGCGTGCGCGGCCGCAGCGATCATCATCGCCGTCGCCGCGGGGCTCCCGGCGGCGGCAGGCGCGAACGTCGGTTGCCGCTCCGGCCACACCGTCCTCGCACGTCCCGGGATCCGCGTCTTCAGCGTCGGCCGCGTGGAAGGCAACCCCCACCAGGAGGGCTCCCACTACCGCCGGTACTACGTGTGCGGCCGTGGCGCCCGCATGCCGGTGCTGTTCGACGCCGGGCAGCCCTTCAACCTCGAATCGGTGTCCGACTTCAGAGTGTTCGGCAGCCGCCTCGGCTTCGTCGTCCGCGACCAGGGCATCCAGAGCGGCGCCTCGGTGTCGGTGGGCTGGGTGAAGCTGCCGCGCGGGCCCGTCAAGCAGGCCACGATCTGGGCCACGGAAGACCTCCCCGAAGAACAGGAACTCGAAGCACACCTGCCGAAGGTGCCGGCCGAAGCACTCGAATACGCGATCGCCGGCGACGGCACCGTGGCGATCGCCGGAGAGGCCCGCGTGGCGGCGTCGGACACCACGTCGGAATGGGAGGTGTGCGACCTGCGCGTCGGGCACCACAGCCTGTCCCCCCCGAGGGCGCTGTTCAGGACGACGTCCGCGAGCGGAGCGCCGCTGCTGAAGACCATCGCGGTCGACGGCTCGAGGGTGAGCTGGCGCAGCGCCTCGGGCGGCGCGATGTCCGTCGCCCGCTAACCCTCCTGACCGAGGTCCTGGAGCAGTTCCACCAGCCGCTCGCGGCAGTAGGTCCACTGTTTGCGGTTGCGCCCGCTCCCCGGGTGCAGGGTCTCCAACAGCGCCAGCCCGCGCATCGTGGCGGTCGCCATCTCCAGCAGGCGCTCGAACCCCGGGCGCTCGGCGAGCACGCCGAACAGCCGCCGCGCTACGTGCGCGGTTTCCCGGTCCAGCTTGCGCTCGACCACCACCAGGCGTTCGCGCAGGTCGGGGTCGGTGCGGGCGTGCGTCCACAGGTCGAGGGCGGCCTGGTAGAGCGGGCCGGCGTAGCCCGACCACAGCAGCTCGAGTCCCTGGACGATCCGCTCGCGGCCCTCGGGGAGGCTCTCGGCGGCCGCGAGGAGGTTCTCGCCGCGACGCTCGGCGAGGTGCTCCATCGCGGCCACCACCAACGCCTGGCGGGTCTGGAAGTGGTGCAGGTGGGCGCCCCGGGAGACGCCGGCCCGCTCGGCCACCCGGCTCGTCGTGGTCCTGGCGTACCCGTCCTCGACCAGGCAGGCGATCGTCGCGTCGAGCAGCGCCTGCCTCGTGGAGGCGCTGCGGGCCGCCTGCGTGCGGCGCGTGGTGGTGGCCGTCGTCGAGGTCGCCATCTCGCACCCCACATCTTACTTGCGTTCACGCATGAACGTATCTGTGGTAGCGTTGCGGCCGCAGACCGCGACCCCGCAGACCGCGGGACGACGACCCCGGGAGGTCACACAGATGGCAGCCGCAGAGGCGCTGGTGTTCGACGCGATCCGAACCCCACGCGGCAAGGGAAAGTTCAATGGATCGCTGCACGGCACCAAGCCCGTCGACCTCGTCGTCGGCCTGATGCACGAGACGCTCGTGCGCAACGACAAACTCGACCCCTCGCGGTTCGACGACGTGGTGCTCGGATGCGTCTCGCCCGTCGGGGACCAGGGAGCTGACATCGCCAAGACAGCGGCGATCAAGGCGGGGCTCCCGGACACGGTGGCCGGGGTGCAGCTGAACCGCTTCTGCGCCTCCGGCCTGGAGGCCGTCAACGTGGCCGCCCAGAAGGTCGCCTCCGGGTGGGAGGACCTCGTGTTCGCCGGGGGCGTGGAGTCGATGTCACGCGTGCCGATGGGCTCCGACGGGGGCGCGTGGGCGATGGACCCGGAGACCAACTACGACACGTCGTTCGTCCCCCAGGGGGTGAGCGCCGACCTGATCGCGACGATCGAGGAGTTCAGCCGCGAGGACGTTGACGCCTATGCGGCCCGCTCGCAGGAACGTGCCTCGGCGGCCGAGTCCGAGGGGCGGTTCGCCAACGGGGTCATCCCCGTCAAGGACCTCAACGAGAACGTCGTGCTCGACCACGACGAGTTCATCCGTCCCGGCACCACCGTGGAGACGCTCGGCGGCCTGAAGCCGTCGTTCGCGGCGATCGGCGAGATGGGCGGCTTCGACGCCGTCGCGCTGCAGAAGTACCACTGGGTCGA
The DNA here is from genome assembly GCA_035506775.1 of Solirubrobacteraceae bacterium. Taxonomy (GTDB): domain Bacteria; phylum Actinomycetota; class Thermoleophilia; order Solirubrobacterales; family Solirubrobacteraceae; genus Palsa-744. Next base: position 2,491 of record DATJOU010000197.1, read on the forward strand.
GAAGATCAACCACGTCCACACCCCCGGCAACTCGTCGGGGATCGTGGACGGGGCGTCGCTGCTCACGATCGGCAACGAGCAGACCGGCTCGGAGATGGGGATGGCGCCGCGGGCGCGGATCCTCGCGACGGCGCTGTCGGGTGCCGACCCGACGATCATGCTCACCGGCCCGGCCCCGGCGAGCCGCAAGGCGCTGAAGAAGGCCGGGCTGACCGTGGAGGACCTCGACCTGGTCGAGATCAACGAGGCCTTCGCGGCCGTCGTGCTGCGGTTCGTCAAGGACATGGGCCTGGACATGGAAAAAGTGAACGTCAACGGCGGCGCGATCGCGATGGGGCACCCGCTCGGCGCGACCGGGGGCATGATCCTCGGCACGCTGATCGACGAGCTGCACCGCACCGGCGGCCGCTACGGCCTGGCGACGCTGTGTGTCGGGGGCGGAATGGGAATCGCGACCGTCGTGGAGGCGATCTGATCATGGCCGAGAGCACCACCATCACATGGGACAGGGACACCGACGGGATCGTCGTGTTGACGCTCGACGATCCGAACCAGTCGGCCAACACGATGAACCGCGCCTACGCGGAATCGATGGCCGCGACGATCGACCGCCTGGAGGCCGAGAAGGACGACATCACCGGCGTCGTGATCACCTCGGCCAAGAACACGTTCTTCGCCGGGGGTGACCTCAACGACCTCAAGGCCGCGGGCAAGGACGACGCTCCCGAGCTGGCCGAGATGGTGCGGGCGGGCAAGGCCCAGCTGCGCCGCCTGGAGACGCTGGGCGTGCCCGTGTGCGCGGCCATCAACGGCGCCGCCCTCGGCGGGGGCCTGGAGATCTGCCTCGCCACCCACCACCGCATCGCCGTCGACGACCCAAAGGTGCAGATGGGCTTCCCCGAGGTTCAGCTCGGCCTGCTCCCGGGTGCCGGCGGGGTGGTGCGGACGGTGCGCATGCTCGGGATCGCCGACGCGCTGCTGAAGCTGCTCATGCAGGGCCAGCGGCTGCGCCCCGCACAGGCGATGGAGGCGGGCATCCTCGACGAGGTCGTGCCCACCCAGGACGAGCTGGTCCCGGCCGCCAAGGCGTGGGTCAAGCAGCGTGCCGGCGAAGACGAGCCGGCCGCCCAGCCGTGGGACGTAAAGGGCTACAAGATCCCCGGTGGCACTCCCTCCAACCCCAAGCTGGCCCAGAACCTGCCCGCCTTCCCGGCCAACCTGCGCAAGCAGCTCAAGGGCGCCAACTACCCGGCCCCCCACCACATCATGGCGGCGGCCGTGGAGGGAGCCCAGGTCGACTTCGACACCGCGATCGAGATCGAGGGCCGCTACTTCGTCGACCTGCTCACCAGCCAGGTGGCCAAGAACATGATCCAGGCGTTCTTCTTCGACATGCAGGCCGTCAGCGGCGACCGTGGCAGGCCCGAGGGGCTCGAGCCCCACCGGTCCAAGAAGGCCGTCGTGCTCGGCGCCGGGATGATGGGTGCGGCGATCGCGTACGTGTGCGCGAAAGCCGGGATCGAGGTCGTGCTCAAGGACGTCTCGATGGAGGCCGCCGAGCGCGGCAAGTCCTACTCGGAGGGTCTGCTCGAGAAGGCGATCTCGAGAGGGCGCTCCACGCAGGAGAAGGCGGACGAGCTGCTGGCCCGGATCACTCCCACCGACCAGGCGGCGGTGGCGGCGGGCGCTGACCTCGTGATCGAGGCCGTGTTCGAGGACCCGGCCGTCAAGGCGCAGGTGTTCGCCGAGATCGAGCCCTACCTCGAGCCGGACGCGCTGCTGGGCTCCAACACCTCGACGCTGCCGATCACCGAACTCGCCGAGGGTGTCACCCGCCCGGCCGACTTCATCGGCCTGCACTTCTTCAGCCCGGTGGACAAGATGCCCCTGCTGGAGATCATCAAGGGCGAGAAGACGAACGACGAGACCCTGTACCGCGCGCTCGACCTCGCCAGGCAGATCAAGAAGACGCCGATCGTCGTCAACGACTCGCGGGGCTTCTTCACCAGCCGCGTGATCGGGACCTTCATCAACGAGGGTGTGGGGATGCTGCTGGAGGGGGTTCCGGCAGCCTCCATCGAGCAGGCCTCCAGCCAGGCGGGCTACCCGGCCCCGGTGCTCCAGCTCAGCGACGAGCTGAACCTCAACCTGGCGCGCAAGATCCGTGACGCCACCAAGGCCGCGATCGAGGCCGAAGGCGGGGTGTTCGAGGACCGTGCCTCCTTCCAGGTCGTGGACCGCCTGCTGGAGCAGGGGCGCGGCGGCAGGCTCGCCGGAGCCGGCTACTACGACTACGAGGAAGGGAAGCGGGCAGGCCTCTGGAAGGGCCTCAAAGAGCTGTTCCCGGAGGTCGAGGACCCCTCCACGCTGTCCCTCCGCGACCTCGAGGAGCGGATGCTGTTCATCGAGTCGATCGAGGCTGTCAAGTGCCTCGACGAGGGCGTGATCGAGACGGCCGCGGACGCCAACATAGGCTCCATCCTGGGGATCGGGTTCCCCGGGTGGACCGGCGGGGTGCTCCAGTACATCGACGGCTACGAAGGCGCGGCGGGCAACGGTCCGGCGGCGTTCGTGGCGCGGGCGCGGGAGCTCGCCGAGAGGTACGGCGAGCGCTTCGAGCCGCCCGCCTCACTGGTCGAAAAGGCCGAGCGGGGAGAGCTCTACAGCGAGTCCGCCGCGCTCGCGGCGACCCCGGCCTGAGCGTTCGCCGTGTACGGATTCACCCTCAGCGACGAGCAGCGGGCCTTCGTCGAGGCCATCCGCGACCTGGCCCGCCGGGAGTGCGGCACGCGCGAGCAGCGCGACGCCCTCACCAAGCACAACACGGAGCCCCACAACCCGGCGATGTACAAGCAGGTCGCGGAGCTCGGCTGGCTGGGGGTCTCGATCCCGACGGAGTTCGGCGGTTCCGGCGGGGGCCTGGTCGACCTGTGCCTGTTCCTGGAGGAGATCTCCCGCGGACAGGTTCCGATCGGTGGCTTCTCGGTCAGCGCGATCAGCGCCGGTCCCTACGAGCGGTTCGGCACCGAGGAGCAGAAGCAGGAGATCCTCACGGGCATCGTCGGTGGGGCGGTGGAGGCGATCGCGATGTCCGAGCCCGAGGCCGGGTCAGACGTCGGCAACCTGCGCTGCAAGGCCGAGCGCCGCAACGGCGGGTACGTGATCAACGGCCAGAAGACGTGGATCTCCGAGGCCCAGCACGCCGAGCACATCCTGCTCGTGTGCCGCACCGAGACCGGCTCCGACAAGCACAAGGGTCTCACGATGCTGTCGGTCCCGGCCGGCTCGGACGGGGTCGAGATCCGCGGCATCGAGACGATGGGGGGCAAGGTCGTCAACGACGTGTTCTTCGAGGACTGCGAGGTCCCCGCCGACAGCCTCGTGGGCGTCGAAGGGCAGGCGTGGATGCAGCTGATGAGCGGGCTGAACACAGAGCGCCTGATCATCGCCGCGCAATCGACGGGCCTGGCCCAGCGAGCCCTCGACGACCTGCTCTCCTACACCAAGGAGCGCGAACAGTTCGGGCGTCCGATCGGCTCCTTCCAGGCCCTCAGCCACCGCATCGCGGACCTCGCCACCGAGGTGGCGTGCACCCGCCTGATGACCTACGCGGTCGCCCGCCAGTGCGACGAGAACCCCGGTGTGCTGTTCCCCCAGGAGGCTTCGATGGCGAAGCTGAAGGCCACCGAGACGGGCAAGAAGGTCGCGCTCGAAGGGATGCAGATGATGGGCGGCTACGGCTACGCCACCGAGTACGACATGCAGAACCACGTCCGCATGAACCTCGTCTCGACGATCTACGGCGGCACGTCGGAGATCCAGCGCGAGATCATCGCCAAGACGCACGGGCTCTAGGGCAGCCCGCAGCCCGCAGCCCGCCGCCCGCCGGCGCGGGGCGTCGAGCCCGCAGCCCGCCGTCAGTCGACGGCGGTCCAGGCCCTCGTCAGGCCGCTGCTGCTGTGGGTGAAGTGCGAGGTGACCGTGCCGCTGGCCTTGCCGTGGCCATGGAACGTGCCGGTGACCGTGTCGGTGCCCTCGGTTCCGCCCCCGGGTGCCGGGATCTTCAGCTTGACGGTGAAGGTCCCCTCGCGGGTGATCCTCGCCGTGCCGCCGCTCGGGCTGCCGACCCCGCCGCAGCCACCGCCGCACTTGAACGGCGTGGAGACCGAGAGGTCGGTCAGCTTCTTCCCGTTGGCGGACACCTTGAAGGAGATCGCCTGGACGCTCACCTCCGTGGTGACGCCCTTGTAGTGGCCGACGTAGGTGGCGCCCTTGACCTGCTTGGCGGCCAGCGCGACCCCGGCGCCGGCGAGGGCGACGCCCGACACGGCCAGGGCGGCCAGGAGGGCCCGTGGGTGGAGTGCTCTGGCGGTTGACATCGTTTCGGGTGCCTCCTCCCGTGACGCGGTGACGTGGCCGCCGATCATACCCCCGGTCCGATCGGTCCAGGCGCGGGGAGTGGGCGCAGCCGGCGAGGATCGGGTCGCGGAACGAGTCGCCGTAGCCGCCGGCGGAGTGTGCGCCACGGGGATCTCGCCGGCGGTCCGCCGAGGGGGGACGCTCATGAGCGGGCACGCCCCCGCCGGCCGCTCCGCCCCTGCCTGGACTCGCTGCGGGCGCGGCGACCCTCGTCGCGGTTCTTGCGGGCCACCTCACGCCACGCCAGACGCGCCTGGCGCAGCGCGTTCTGGACCTGGCGGCGCGCGTTTTCGGCCGCCACGGCGGCGTCGCGCAGCTGCTCACGGGTGCGGGCACCGTGGGCGAGCAGGTTGAAGGACCACAGCCCCGCGTCCAGGACCCGCGCGGCGCGCTCGAGGTCGCCCACCACGGCCTCGCGCAGCCCTGCGCCCCGCAGGCCGGCTTCGATGTGACGCATCCGCGAGTCGAAGGAGAGGTCGGTCAGGGCGACGATCGCGCGTGCCGCCACCATCGGCTCGGGCTCGCGCGGGTCGACGTCCGCGAGCCTGGCCAGCTCCTCGGTGGCCACCTCCACGAGCCGGCTCTGGAGGTCCAACCAGGCGGCGCGCAGCGACGGGGTCGCGGCGACCATCGCGCTGAACATGGGAAAGAACACGTACAGCTCGGGCGGAAGGTCTTCGAGGTCGTCCATGTCCTCGTCGAGGGCGCGCAGGACGGCGCGGGTGGGGGACTCTCCCGGGCTGCGCTCCCTCAGCGCCCGCACCAGCCGCTCGATCGTCTCGTCGGTCCGGTCGAAGACGAGCGACTCCTTGGTCGGGAAGTAGTTGTAGACCGTCTTCTCGGACACGCCCACGATCTCCGCGATCTCCGAGACCTTGACCTCGTCGAAGCCGCGCACCACGAACATCGCGGTCGCCACGTCGGAGATCTGCTGGCGGGTGCGCCGCTTCTTCAGCTCGCGCAGGCCGTCGCCCGGGTGTCGTCGCCGGGCCCAGCGCTCCTGAGTGTCGCGGGCGGCGCGGAAGGCGCGCGCCATCTCGCCGCCGAGCTCCCGTTCGAGCAGCTCCCCGATCCGCCCCTCGTCCGCGTCACCGTAGGGGTGGGCAGCCTCGTCGGCGTGTGCGGCGTCGGTCTCGGAGGGCCCTCCCCTCGGCATGTACGGATCGTAGCAAAGAGTTCAGTTGCAGAAAAGTTTTAGTCACTGTATTATCTGGCGCATGAACGAGCTGATGATCGAAGCCCATGACCTGAAGAAGCGGTTCGGGACCACCGTCGCCCTCGACGGCGTCGACCTCGAGGTGCCAGCCGGATCGATCCTCGGGGTGCTGGGGCCCAACGGGGCCGGGAAGACGACGACCGTGCGCATACTCACAACGCTGTCACTCCCCGACGCCGGCTCCGCCCGCGTCGGCGGCCACGACGTCGTCACCGAAGCGGGGGCGGTTCGCGCCACGATCGGCGTCACCGGCCAGAGCGCGACCCTCGACGAAATCCTGACGGGCCGCGAAAACCTCGACCTGGTGGGTCGCCTCAGCGGACTGGGCCGGACCGACACGACCACCCGCGCGAGCGAGCTGCTGTCCCAGTTCGGCCTCACCGACGCCGCCGACCGGCTGCTGAAGACCTACTC
>DATJOU010000198.1:0-5014 GCA_035506775.1 Solirubrobacteraceae bacterium
TCGAGACCGCGCAGGACATCCTCGAGGTCAAGGCCGCGATCTTCGGCGCACGCGAGGCCTTCAGGATCGCCGGGCGCACGCTGCCGATCCACTGCTCGGTGTCGCTGCTGCCCAACGGCGGCAAGATGCTGCTCGGCACCGACATCTCCGCCGTGCTCGCCACGCTCGAGGCGCTCCGCGTGGACGTCATCGGGCTGAACTGCTCGACCGGGCCCGAGGACATGCGCGACGCGATCCGCTTCCTCGGGGAGCACTGCCCGGTGGCGGTGGCGTGCATCCCGAACGCGGGCCTGCCGCTGCAGGGCCCCGGCGGGGAGACCGTCTTCCCCGAGCAGCCCGAGCCGCTCGCCGACGCGCTCGCGGAGTTCGTGGAGCGCTACGGGGTCGGCGTCGTCGGCGGCTGCTGCGGCACGACGCCCGCGCACATCGCGGCGATCGCCGCGCGCCTGAAGGGGCGCGCGGTCGGCGAGCGCCCCGCGCCGCGGCCCGCGCATCTCTCCTCGATGATCGCCGCCACGCCGCTGGTCCAGGACCCGCGCCCGACGCTGGTCGGCGAGCGCGTCAACTCACAGGGCTCGCGCAAGGCCAAGGAGCTGCTGCTGGCCGACGACTACGACGGGCTGGTCCAGATCGCCGAGGACCAGGTCCTCGGTGGGGCCCACGTGCTCGACCTGTGCGTGGCGCTGACCGAGCGCACCGACGAGGACGAACAGATGCGGCTGCTGGCCAAGCGCATCTCGCTCACCCAGCCGGCGCCGATCCAGGTCGACTCGACCGAGCCGGAGGTGATCGAACGAGCGCTGGAGCAGATCCCCGGCAGGGCGATCGTCAACTCGATCAACCTGGAGGCCGGGCGCGCCAAGCTCGACCGGGTCGTGCCGCTGGCGCTCGAACACGGGGCGGCGCTGATCGCGCTCACGATCGACGAGACGGGGATGGCCAAGACGGCCGAGCGCAAGCTCGAGATCGCCACGCGCCTGCACGAGCTGTGCTGCTCCGAGCACGGGCTCGACCCCGGCCTGCTGATCTTCGACTGCCTGACCTTCACGCTCGTGACCGGCGAGGAGGAGTGGCGTCCCTCGGCCAAGGAGACGATCGAGGGGATCAGGCTCGTCAAGCAGCAGCTCCCGCGGGTGAAGACCTCGCTCGGGGTCTCGAACGTCTCCTTCGGCGTCTCCCCGGCGGCCAGGGCGGTGCTCAACTCCGTGTTCCTGCACCACTGCGTGGAGGCGGGGCTCGACCTGGCGATGGTCAACCCCAACCACATCACCCCCTACGGGGAGATCACCCCCGAGGAGCGGGCGCTGGCCGACGATCTCGTGTTCGACGTACGCGAGGACGCGCTCGAGCGCTTCATCGCCCACTTCGAGTCCCGCGGGGAGGACCAGACGGAGTCCGCCGCCGCCGACCCCACGGCCGGAATGGAGCCGGAGGAGGCGCTGCACTTCCACATCCTGCGACGGCGCAAGGAAGGCGTCGAGGAGTGGATCGACCGCAGCGTGGAGAAGATCGGGGCGGTGCCGACGCTGAACGACGTGCTGCTCCCGGCGATGAAAGAGGTGGGCGACAAATTCGGGGCCGGTGAGCTGATCCTGCCGTTCGTGCTGCAGTCGGCGGAAGTGATGAAGCGCGCCGTGGCCCAGCTCGAGCAGTACCTCGACAAGCTCGAGGGGCACACGAAGGGCACGGTCGTGCTCGCGACCGTGTTCGGGGACGTGCACGACATCGGCAAGTCGCTGGTGAACACGATCCTCACCAACAACGGCTACACGGTCGTGGACCTCGGCAAGCAGGTCCCGATCCAGACGATCCTGGACGCCGCCCAGGAGCACGAGGCGACCGCGATCGGCCTCTCGGCGCTGCTCGTATCGACCTCCAAGCAGATGCCGGCCTGCATCGAGGAGCTCCAGAGCCGGGGGCTCGCCTATCCGGTCCTGATCGGCGGGGCCGCGATCAACCGCGCCTTCGGCTACCGCGCCCTGTTCCCCGGTGGGCCCGACTCGCAGGACGCCTACGAACCGGGTGTCTTCTACTGCAAGGACGCCTTCGAGGGCCTCGCCGTGATGGACCAGCTGATCGACGGGGAGGCCCGCGGAGCGCTGGTGGAGAAGCTGCAGGCGGCGGCCCGCGAGTTCCGCGAACGGCCCGTCGAGCTCGACACCGGCCCGCCCGCGACCGACGACTCGGTGCGCTCGGGCGCCCGAACCGACGCCCCCGTCCCCGAGCCTCCCTTCTGGGGCGTGCAGGAGATCCCCGTGGACCTCAACGACGTCTACCCGCACCTCGACACCCATGTGCTGTTCAAGCTCCACTGGGGCGGTAGGGGCGTCAAGGGCGAGGAGTGGCAGCGGCTGCTGCGCGAGGACTTCCGCCCGCGCCTTGAGCGGATGTGGAGCGAGCAGACCTACCTGCACCCGCGGGCCCTGCTCGGCTTCTTCCCCTGCTACACGCTCGGCAACGACATCGTCGTGCTCGATCCCGAGGACCGCACCACCGAGCTCACGCGCCTGGTGTGCCCCCGCCAGAGCTCCGGCGAGCGGATCTGCCTGGCCGACTTCTTCCGCCCGGCGATCGAGGGGCGGCCCCCGGAGCAGCTCGACGTCGTCGCGCTGCAGGCTGTGACCGTGGGCGCGGAGGTGACCGAGCTGATGGCGCGGCTGGAGGCCGACGGCGAATACGCCGAGCAGCTGTTCGTACACGGGCTCGGGGTGCAGACCGCCGAGGCGCTGGCCGAGTGGCTCCACAGCGAGGCTCGGCGCATGCTCGGGATCGCCCCCACCCAGGGGCGGCGCTACTCGTGGGGCTACCCCGCGATCCCCGACCAGAGCGAGCACCTGAAGGTGGACCGCCTGCTCGACCTTTCGAGCGTGGGCATGAGCATCACCGACGGCTACGCCCCCGACCCCGAGCAGTCCACGCTGGCGCTGGTGGCCCACCACCCGCAGGCGATCTACTTCGGCTCGCGTCAGGGACGGCTGCCGGCCGAGAGCTCCCCCGACGAGGTGATCGCCGGCAGCCCCAAGGACCCCACGCTGCTGGGCGAGCTCGACGACTCCGACCCGCCCCAGGAGCAGGCCGGGGACGAGGAACAGGCGGCGCTCGCGGGCTAGGGCCCGGCGCCGGCGGCACCGTGCCCGGTCAGGCGACCTGGCGGCGGTCGTGCAGCTCGATCACCTGGGCCGGCGAACGTGCGGCCGTGGCCATCGCCAGGATCTGCTGGCGGGACAGCGGCCTGGCGAAGTGGAAGCCCTGGCCGTAGTCGCAGTCGATCCCCTGCAGCTGGGCCACCTGGCCGCCGCTCTCGATGCCCTCGGCGACCGCCTCGAGCTTGAAGATCCTTGCCAGCGCGACGATCGCTTCGGTCAGCTCCTCGCTGTCGGGGTTGGGGTCCATCAGGAACGAACGGTCGATCTTGAGGATGTCCATCGGGAACTGCCGCAGGTAGTTGAGTGAGGAGTAGCCGGTCCCGAAGTCGTCGATCGCCAGTTTCACGTTCAGGCCCCGGAGCGCGTTCAGGCGCAGGAGGCTGACGTCGAGGTCCTGCATCATCACGCTCTCGGTCAGCTCCAGCGTGAGCGTGTTCGGCGGGATCTCGCTGTCGCGCAGGGCGTTGCGGACCTCGTCCACGAACTCCGGGCGCTGCAGCTGGGTGGCGGACACGTTCACAGCCATCGACAGCGGTGGGTCGCGGGGGCATTCGCGCTGCATCACGGCCGCCCACTGGCACGCCTCCCGCAGCACGAAGTTCCCCACCGGGACGATCAGCCCGGTGTCCTCGAGCAGGGGGATGAAGTCATTCGGCTGCACCAGGCCCCGCGTCGGATGCTGCCAGCGCACGAGCGCCTCCATGCCGGCGATGTCGCCCCGGCGCAGGTCCATGATCGGCTGGTAGCGGAGCGTGAACTCGCCGCTGTCCAACGCCCGCTGGAGGTCGCTGCGGAGCTCGAGCCGGGCCAGCGCGCGGGCGTGCATGTCGGGTTGGAAGATCTGGTAGTGGCCCTTGCCGCTTTCCTTGGCCATGTACATCGCCGTGTCGGCGTTGCGCAGCAGGTCGTCGGCGTCGCGCTCGTTCACCATCGCCGGTTCGCTGAACGCGACCCCGATGCTGGTCGCGATCGTGACGTCGCGGTTCTCGAGCGAGATCGGGCGCTGGATGCTGTCCATGATCCGCTGGGCGATCTCGACCGCCTGCATCTCGTTCTCGGCCTCGTGCAGCAGGACCGCGAACTCGTCCCCGCCGAGCCGGGCGGCGGTGTCCACCGGGCGCATGCAGTCCTCCAGGCGGCGGGCGACCTCCTGCAGGACCTTGTCGCCGGCGTCGTGGCCGAGCGAGTCGTTGACGTTCTTGAAGTCGTCCACGTCCATGAACAGGACCGCCACCGGCAGGTGCTGGCGGCGCTGCCCGGCGAGGGCGTGGCCGACGCGGTCGCGGAACAGGGCGCGGTTGGGCAGGCCGGTGAGGACGTCGTGGAAGGCCTGGTGCTCGAGCTCCGCCTCGAAGGCCTTGCGCTCGCTGATGTCGCGCACGTTGAGCACGATCCCCGCGATCGCCTCGTCGGCGATCTGGTTGGTGGCGAGCACTTCGACGTGCCTCCAGCGGCCGTCGGCGTGGCGGACCTGGAACTCGGCCGACTCGGGCTGGCCCGGGGGCTGGCCCGCGACCGAGGCGATGAAGGCCAGCAGACGCGGGAAGTCGTCGGTGTGGACGACCTCGCTGAGGGGCCGTTCGGCGAGCCCGTCGGGGGCGTACCCGAGGGTCGACTCGACGGACGGGCTGACGTAGTGGATCACCGAGTCCTGTCCCACCACGCAGATCACGTCGGAGGAGTTCTTGATCAGCGAGCTCAGCCGCGCCTCGGAGCGCTGGTGGGCGCCCTCCTCGGTGAGGGTGATGCTCTGCAGCGCCAGCGCGACCTCGCTGGCGAGCGTGGCCAGGCTCTCCTGGGCCGGGTGGGGAAGCTGGCACTCCGAGACGACCGCGAGGGCTCCTTCCAGGCGTTCGCGGACGAACATC
>DATJOU010000199.1:0-2106 GCA_035506775.1 Solirubrobacteraceae bacterium
AGCGCAGTTAAGTGGACGCCTCACCGAGCTGGTCGGCGTCGACTCCCGTTCTCGATAGATACCCACCCGGCGCGGGCTAGCGCTTCTTTACGTCTTGGAACGCGGGGTGGGCGATGATCGCCCGCTCGATCTCAGGCGTGATCTCGTATTCCTCGCCGTGGCGGTGGTCAGGCGTCAAGCTCGGATTGTGCCTGAGCATGTTCCGCAGCGAAAGACCATCGAGTCCGAACTTCCGCGCCATGTCTTCGGCGGTCATCGTGGGTTCGACCGCCAGCAATCCGATCATGGCGTCCTCGGGGTCGCCTTCGATCTTGAAGTGCTCGTGCCGTCGCGGCCCCATCACCTCCAATGTAGTAACGGTGTGACGTTCAACGACGTGGCGGGAAATTCCGTGCGGCCTACGAGCAAGAGGTCAGCTTGGAATGCGAACACCTCGAGGGGGCGGGGGCCGAGGACGCCGACCGGCGGTCCGCCGGCAGGGCACGGCCCGACGCGCGTCGAGGGGGTCTTGACTTAGAGCGCGCTCCAAGGCGTATGGTGGAGCTGTGGTCGCCACGGAGCACCCGCCGGACGCGCTAACGGTCGCCGAGGCTGCGCAGGCAGCGGGCCTGAGCCCACACACCCTGCGCTACTACGAGCGCGCCGGCCTGCTCGAGCCCGTGAGCCGAAACGGGAGCGGCCATCGCCGCTACAGGGCCGCGGACCTCGAGCGCATCAACTTCCTCACCAAGCTGCGGGGGACGGGGATGCCCATCCGGGACGTGCGCCGCTACGCAGAGCTGATGCGGGCGGGCGAGGCGACCAACGAGGAGCGCCTGGCGCTGCTCGAGGCACACAGGGGGACCGTGGTGGCCAAGCTCGAGGCGACCGCCCGGAACCTCGAGCTGATCGATTGGAAGATCAACTTCTACAGGGAAAGGTGCGAGAGGACATGAAGAAGCGCAGGCTCCGAGACCTTGAGGTGTCCGCCCTCGGACTGGGGTGCATGGGCATGTCGGCGTTCTACGGATCGACCGACGAAGACGAGGGCATCAAGACGATCCAGCGTGGACTGGAGTTGGGCATCGACTTCATCGACACCGCCCAGCTGTACGGGCCGCTGACGAATGAGATGCTGGTCGGTCGCGCGATCAAGGGAAACCGCGACGAGTACGTGATCGCCACCAAGTTCGCCCGGCGGACGGACTCCGTGACACCCGGCGACATCTCGACCTTGGGGGCCCTCGACGGGTCCCGGGAGCACGTGCTCAGCTCGGTCGATGGATCGCTCGAACGCCTCGGGACCGACTACATCGACCTCTACTACCAGCACCGCGTCGATCCCCAGGTCCCGATCGAGGAGACCGTGGGGGCGATGGCGGAGTTGGTCAAAGCCGGCAAGATCCGCCACATCGGCCTCAGCGAGGCAGCCCCCGACACGATCCGCCGCGCCAACGCGGTCCACCCGATCACGGCCCTGCAGACCGAGTACTCGTTGTGGTCGCGCGATCCCGAGGCTGAGATCCTGCCCACCTGCCGTGAGCTCGGAATCGGGTTCGTCCCCTACTCGCCGCTCGGACGCGGCTTCCTGGCCGGTCGCTTCAGCTCCCCGGACGAGCTCGACGAGAACGACTTCCGTCGCTACGGCCCCCGCTTCACGGGGGACAACCTCAAAGCGAATTTGGGACTTGCGGCGAAGGTCAGTGAGATCGCGGCGGAGAAGGGCGTGACGCCGGCGCAGCTGGCGCTGGCATGGGTGCTGGCACAGGGCGAGGACCTCGTTCCGATCCCGGGCACCAAGCGCCGCACGTATCTGGAACAGAACGCGGCTGCGGTCGATGTGGAGCTGACCGACGAGGATCTGAGGCGTCTCGACGACGAGCTCCCGCAGGTCGCGGGCGACCGCTACGACGAGTACGGGATGGCGAGCGTCAACCTCTGACCGGGCCCCGGGGCATTCGGCGAGCGGGCGCACGGGAGCTCCTGCCGCGGTCACGCGTGCTTCACAGGATGTGGGCGCCGCCGTCATAGTGGGAGCATGAGCGGCGCGAGCGCCCACCCGGGTGTCGAGGGCATCACCGGCATGCAGAACTTTCGCGATCTCGGGGGCATCCCGGTCGCGACCGG
>DATJOU010000200.1:0-6569 GCA_035506775.1 Solirubrobacteraceae bacterium
GGATCAAACCCGAGCACGAGTGCTTCGACGTCGGTCACGTCGGCAGCCTCGCGCCGCTGATCGACATGGGCGTGCTGCACCCGCCGTTGCACGTGGACTGCGTGATGGGGGTCGTGGGGGGGATCCCGCCGACAGCCCGGAACCTCGCGGCGATGGTCGAGAACCTGCCCGCGGACTCCCACTGGGGCGTGATCGGGATCTCCCGCGACCAGTGGATGCTGGTGGCCGCCGCCCTCACCCTGGGGGGCTCGATCCGTGTCGGCCTGGAGGACAACCTGTACCTCCCCGACGGCGAGATGGCCCGCTCCAACGGGGAGCTGATCGCGAAGGCCAGGCAGATGACCGAAGACATCGGCCGCCGCCCGGCCACCGTCCAGGAGGCACGGGAGCTGCTCGCCGTCGCCCAGCGGGGGGTGCCCGCATGAGCCTCCCCTTGGACGGTGTGCGGGTCCTCGATCTCAGCCGCCTGCTCCCCGGTGGCTTCTGCTCGCTGCTGCTGGCCGACTTCGGGGCCGAGGTGCTGAAGGTCGAGGACACCGGCATGGGCGACTACGTCCGCTGGTCGGCCCCCCTCTACGAGGGCGCCCACGAGAGCGCCCGCTCGGCCCTGTTCCTGGCCCTGAACCGCAACAAGCGCTCGATCCGCCTGGACCTCAAGCAGGAGCGGGGCCGGGAGGCGCTGCTGGCGCTGGTCCGCGACCACGACGTGGTGCTGGAATCGTTCCGCCCCGGCGTCCTGGACCGGCTCGGGGTCGGCTACGAGCAGATGCGGGAGGCCAACCCCGGCATCGTGTTCTGCGCCATCTCCGGCTACGGCCAGGACGGCCCCAAACGGGACGCCTCCGGCCACGACATGAACTACCTCGGCCTGATCGGGCTGCTGGGACTGACGGGCGAGCGGGGCGGGCCCCCGGTCCAGGCCGCCGGCCAGATCGCCGACCTCGGGGGCGGGGCCCTGATGGCCGCCTTCGGGATCATGGCGGCCCTCCGCGAGCGCGACGGGTCCCCCGGGAGCCCCGGCTCCGGTGAGGGGCAGTTCGTGGACGTGTCGATGTGCGACGGGGCCCTCTCGTGGCTGGCGATGGTGGCGGGGGCGTACTTCGCCGACGGCAACGTCCCCCACCGCGGCGACCTCCCCCTGGCCGGCTCGCTGGTCTGCTACCGCCCCTACGAATGCTCCGACGGGTGGGTCTCGCTGGGGGCCCTGGAGCCGAAGTTCTGGCAGGCGTGGTGCCGCGGCGTGGACCGCGAGGACCTGATCCCCCGCCAGTTCGAGGGCCCCGGCGGGGAGGCCCACGCCGCCGTGCAGGAGATCTTCGCGGCCCGCACCCGCTCCGAATGGGAGCGGTTCGCCCGCGAACACGACTGCTGCCTGGAGCCGGTCCTGGAGCTCGACGAGGCGCTCGACTCCGAGCTCGTCCGTGCCCGTGAGATGGTGGTCGAGATCGACCAGCCCGGGTGCGAGACACCCGTCCGCCAGCTGGGGCTGCCGGTGAAGCTGTCCCGCACCCCCGGCGACCACGCCCGTCTCCCGGGCCCCGCCCTCGGGGAGCACACCGAGCAGGTGCTGGCCGAAGCGGGCTACTCCGAGCCCGACATCCAGGAGCTGCTGCGCTCCGGTGCCGCCGCCGGGCCGGCCGAGGAGCGCAGCGACCAGACCCTGCGGGCGTGAGCGCCGAGCCCGCCGAGCCGCGCCTGCTGCGGATGAGCGAGCTGGCGGAGCGCACCGGGGTGAGGCCCGGGACGATCCGCTACTACCTCCGCGAGGGGCTCCTCGGGGGCGGCGAGGACGTCGTGCGCACGAGCCGCAACATGGCCTACTACCCCGACTCCTACGTGGAGCGGATCTCGCTCATCAAGCGCCTGCAGGAGGAGCGCTTCCTGCCGTTGCGGGTGATCCGGGGGGCGCTCGAGGAGGACCCCGAGCGGGTTCACGCGCTGGTGGAGCTCGAGGACCGCATCATCGACGGCGCCCTGGCCCGCGCCACCGAGGGCCGGCACCTGTCCCGGACCGCGGCCCAGAAGCGCTACGGGGTCCCCCGCAACGTCCTCGACCGGCTGGCGGAGATCGGCGTCCTGACCCCCACCCGTCGCGGTTACGACGCCGACGACCTGAAGATCATCGAGGCGATCGCGAGCTTCCGCGCCGGCGGCTACGAGGAGGCGCTCGGGTTCACCGTCTACGACACCCTCCGCTACCGCGAAGCCCTCGAGCCGCTCGTCGAGGAGGAGCTGAGGGCGCTCCTCGGGAGGCTGGCGGGGACGGTCGAGGTGGAGCGCGCGATGGAGATCGTGGCCGCCGGTGTGGAACCGCTGCGGGAGCTGATCGGGGCGATGCACTCCAAGCTCCTGCTCGGGGCCCTCCGCCGCCACCGCAGCGCTACCAACGCGCGCGGTGGTGCTCCATGACCCCCAGCCCCCTCACCAGCTCAACCCGCCCCGGCAGCTCCCCCGCGAAGCTCCCGAACGGCGCCCGGTAGTCGCTGGCGATGAGGATCAGCTCGTCCCGTCGCCGCCGCTGCGCCTCGGCGCCGAAGCGCAGCTCGCTCCCGTCCTCGCACCGCAGGGAGGAGAGGTCGTCGGCGAAGGCGACCGGCTCCACCTCGGTCGGCTCGGAGTCCACCCACACCGCCCGCTCTGACCCTTGTGGGGGGTCGTTGACCCCGCTGACGAGGTTCCACGCCAGCGCCCTGCCCCCGCTCCCTTCGCCGACCCCGGCGCTCCACCACCACTCGGTGTGGCGGGCGTGGTGCCCGGCGGTGTCGTCGATCACGGCCCTCGCCTCCACCTCCAGCGCGGTTCCACCCCCGAGCGACAGCCGCCCCCGCGCCGCCACCCCCGCCTGCTTTCGCGTCCACACCATCCCCCTCCCGTGCGGGCACAGCGCCTCGATCCCCGGTTCTTCGTCGAGCTCGAGCTCGAGCGCCACCCCGCGGGCACCGTCCCGGATCACCAGCGACCCCGACTCGAGCCCCAGCTCCCCGCCGCGAGGGCGCAGGCGCGTCCGTTCCCGCAGCTCGTCCCGCTCGCGGTCGTAGAGGGCCCAGAAGGACTGCCCCAGCGGCCCCACGTGGACCAGCGCCGCGCAGGCCATGAAGCGCTCGCAGAAGACCCCCACGTACCGCCACCGCTTCAACGGCCGGGTACCGCGGAAGATGCGGCTCGGGACCTCGGCCCCCGGTGCTCGCCCAACGCCTTCGGCGGTCCTCGTCATCGTGCCCAATCCTCTCGTGTCCCGCGGACCACGGCCGGCTCGCCGTTCCGGCGGGATATCCTCTGCCTTTCGACTGACCGGTCAATCGCGCCCCGTTCGACCGGTGCGCGAAGGGGTCGCCACCGGGGGCGAACGACCGACAGGAGGTGCGCCCTGAAGGTCTCCGCCGTCCAGCTCAACTCAAGCGCCGACCGCGACGCGAACCTGCAGAGCGCCGAGCGTCTGGTGCGCGCGGCGGCGAGCGCCGGCGCGGAGCTGGTCGTGCTGCCGGAGAAGTGGACCGCGATGGGCTCCGAGGAGCAGCTGCGGGCGGCCGCCGAGCCGCTCGACGGTCCCACCGCCGGGTGGGCCCGGGGCCTGGCCCGGGAGCTCGGCGTGGAGCTGGTGGCGGGGTCGCTGCTGGAGCATCTGGAGGGCGAGGAGAAGCTCGCCAACACCTCCCTGCACATCGACGCCGAGGGCGAGGTGAGGGCGGTCTACCGGAAGATCCACATGTTCGACGTCGAAGTGGCGGGCAAGCGCTACCGGGAGTCCGAGCTCGAGATCCCGGGGGAGGAGATCGTGCTGTCCCGCACCGCCTCGGACGCGGGCCTCGGGCTCACGGTCTGCTACGACCTGCGCTTCCCGGAGCTGTACCGGATCCTCGCCGTACGGGGTGCCGAGCTGATCACCGTCCCGGCCGCCTTCACGCTCCCCACCACCCGCGACCACTGGGAGGTGCTGCTGCGGGCGAGGGCGATCGAGAACCAGCTGTACGTGATCGCCGCCAACCAATACGGGCCCCATCCGGCGGGGCAGCACTCGGGCGGGCGTTCGATGATCGTTGACCCATGGGGGATCGTGCTGGCCCAGGCCCCCGACGGCGAGGGCTACATCCTCGCCGAGGCCGACCTCGAGCGCGAGCGGGAGATCCGCTCGACGCTCCCGTCGCTCGCCAACCGCCGCTCGGAGTCCTACCGCTGGCCCCAGGAGCAGGCGGTATGAGCACCCAGGGCTCGCGGCTGGGCCGCACCGGCTCCCGCTCCAAGAACTCCGAACAGAAGCGCCGCCAGATCCTGGCCGCGGCGGTGCGGGTGTTCGCCCGCCAGGGCTTCCACGCCTGCCGCGTGTCGGACATCGCCGACGAGGCCGGGGTCGCCTACGGGCTCGTGTACCACTACTTCGCCTCCAAGGACGAGATCCTCGACACGCTGTTCCTCGAGCGCTGGAACGTGATGCTCGAGCTGATCGGGGAAGTGGACGCCGAGCTGATCCCGGTACGCGACAAGCTGCGCGCGATCGCCTCGTTCATCATCGACAGCTACGCCCACGACCCGGACCTGATGAAGGTGATCATCGTCGAGGTCACGCGGGCCGCCAACTCCTTCGGCCAGACCCACCTGGCCGAGATCCGGGAGGCGTATGACCTGATCGAGCGGATCGTCGGCAAAGCCCAGGCCGAAGGGCTGTTCCGGCCCGAGATCGACGCCCGCTTCGCCGCGATGACCTTCTACGGCTCGATCGAGCAGCTGCTGACGGGCTGGATCTTCGGCCTGCTGCCGGAGGGGGAGGAGCAGTTCGAGCGGGCCAAGTCGCTGGTCGTGGACACGATCTGCGGCGGCCTCCAGACCCGCACGGCGGAGCGTCTGAGCGCCCGCGGCTGAGCGCGGACCCCGGCTCCCGTGGCGGCGGGGACCGCTGCGGGCAATAGACTGCCGCGCGTGCAGAACGACATGGTCAAGCGGCTCATGTACTCGGCGCTGCTGACCGGCCTCGGCGCGCTCGCCAGCGTCGCCGCCCACCGCACGGCGGCGGTCGTCTGGCGTCGTCTGTTCGACGAGGAGCCACCGGAGTGAGCTCCCCCGCGGATCCCGGGCGCGGTCGCGGGGGCACCCCCGAGAACATCGCCACCGCGCTCACCGACGTCTCCGAGCGGGCCGTCACCCTGATCCACGAAGAGATCGAGCTGGCCAAGACCGAGTTCGCCGAAAAGACCGCCGAGCTGATGCGCGGGGCGGCCGTCGCCGCCGCCGCCGGGGTGTTCGTGGTGATGGCCGTGATCATCGCCCTGATCGGGGGCGCCTGGCTGTTGTACTTCTACCTTCCGGGGCCCACCTACGCGTACTTCTGGGGCTTCTTCGCGATGGCCGCGATCCTGCTCGTGATAGCGGTCGGGGCCGGGATGCTGGCGGCCAGGATCGTCAAACGCAGCTCCCCGCCGGTACCGGCGATGGCGATCGACGAGGCCAAGAAAATCCGCGACACGGTCAGCGCGAGTGCCGAGGGCAACGGCAGCGGCCCCCCACCCTCCGTTTCGGGGGCCACATCGGCCGCGCGCGTCGCCGCGGGCTCCCCCTCGGCGACCGGCGCCGGGGCCACCGGCGCGACGGCGACGGTCCCGAACCCCGCCACCGCGCCGGAGCCGCCAGCGGGCAAGGCGCCCGAGCCCGAGGCGGGCAAGGCGCCCGAGCCGGGCGCGGGTTCCGCGGGCGCGGCCGGGGGAGACTCGAGCTGATGCCCGCCCGCACCGCGGAGGAGATCCGCAACTCGATGGAGGCCAACCGCGAAGAGCTGGCGGTGTCGGTGGCCCGCCTGCGGGGCGAGGTCACCCGTCTCACCGACTGGCGCACCCACGTCGAGCGCCACCGCCGCGAGATCGTGATCGGGGCGGCGATCGTCGGCTTCGCCGTCGGCACGCGCATGCTCCGCAGCAGGCGCCGCCGCCGCGCCGGCAGCTAGGCCAGGCTAGGCCAGCAGCGAGCGGGGCAGGCCGCCCACGCCGATCAGCCCGGGACCGGTGTAGGTCCCGATCACGGGGCCCACTTCCGAGACCATCACGGGCTCGGAGTCGAAGATCTCCCGCCCCCGCTCGACCAGCCGCTCGGCCTGCTCGGGGGCCTGGATGTGCTGCACCACCCAGCCGTCGCTCCCGGCCGCCTGCAGCTCGCGGGCGTAATCCACCATCCGCTCGAAGGCCCGCCCGGCGGTCCGCACCCGCTCCACCGGCATGATCTCGTACTCCAACGAGAGGATCGGCTTGATCTTCAGCGTTCCCCCCAGCCACGCCTGGGCCTTGCCGATCCGCCCACCCCGGCGCAGGTACTCGAGCGTGTCCAGGCAGAACCAGATCCGCAGCACCTTCATCGAGCTGCGCACACGCTCGATCACGGCGTCCTTGTCGGCGCCCGAGCGGGCCGCGGCGGCGGCCCCGAGGATCAGCAGCGCGAGGCCGCCGCACCCGGTTTCGCCGTCGATCACCTCGACCCGGTCGCCCTCGCCCCGCTCGACGAGCAGCCCGTGGGCCTGGCGGGCGGCCTCGACGGTGCCGGAGATGCCGCCCGCGAGGTGCACCGAGACGACGTCGTGCCCCGACTCC
>DATJOU010000201.1:0-2068 GCA_035506775.1 Solirubrobacteraceae bacterium
GACCGGCCTCGATCCGCGCAGCAGGGAGCAGCTGTGGGGCACGGTCAGGGGCCTCGCCGACCAGGGGGTGACGGTGCTGCTCACCACCCAGTACCTCGAGGAGGCCGATGAGCTCGCCGACCGCATCGTGGTCGTCGACCACGGGCGGGTGATCGCCGAGGGCACAGCGGCCGAGCTGAAGACCCAGACCGGGGGGGCTCGGCTCGAGCTCACCCTCAGCGAACCCGACCCCGACGCCGCCGCGGCGCTGGCACCACTGGTCGCGGGTCCGGTGCACGTCAGCCAGGACGGCCGTCGCCTCAGTGCCCCGGTCCCGGGCGTGGCCGGGCTCGCCACGACGATCGTGCGCGCGCTCGACGACGCCTCGATCACGGTCGACGACGTCGAGGTCCGCCAGCCCTCGCTCGACGACGTGTTCTTCGCCCTCACGGGCCATCCGGGCGGGCCCGCCCCCGAGAAGCAGGAGACGACCGTATGAAGCGACTCAACGACCTGATCGTGCTCACCAGGCGCAACCTCGTGCACATCGCCCGTGAGCCACTGCAGCTGTCCGACGTGACCGTCCAGCCGGTGCTGTTCACGCTGCTGTTCGTGTACGTCTTCGGATCCGGCGTGGTGCTACCCGGAGGCGGCGGCTACACCGACTTCGCGATCGCGGGGATGCTCGCGATGAACCTCACGACCTCGGCGATGGGGACGGCTGTGGGCCTCTCGAACGACCTCGGCAGCGGCGTCATCGACCGCTTCCGGACGCTCGCCATGTGGCGTCCCGGGGTGCTCGTCGGGCGCACCCTCGCCGACGTGCTGACGGCTGCCATCTGCTCCACGTTCGTCGGCGTCACCGGCCTGATCGTGGGCTGGCGTCCGGAGGGCACCCTGCTGGCGACGCTCGCCGGGTTCGGCATCTTCCTGCTGTTCGCCCACGCCCTCTCATGGGGGTGCGCCTGTCTGGGGATGCTGAGCAAGGGCCCCGAGTCGGCCCAGAGCGTCGGCCTGGTGGTGCTGTTCCCGCTGGCGATCGTCTCCAACGCGCTCGTGCCGACCGAGCACATGCCGACGGTGCTCAAAACGATCGCCGACTGGAACCCCGTGAGCGCGGTCACGGCGGCCTCGCGGGAACTGTTCTCCAACCCCAACCCCTCGGCCTCGATCCAGGCCTGGCCGATGCAGCACCCCGTCCTCGCCGCGCTGCTGTGGTCGGCGGTCCTGATCGCGGTGTTCGCCCCGCTCGCGACCCACCTGTACCGCAGGCGCACCACGGACTGACGCCGCCTGGGGAGCGGCCGGTCAGGCAGCGACCGGGGCGGCCGCCGCCCCGGCGCGCGGGACGCCCGTGGCGGCGCGCCGGGTCAGGGTCACGGTGGCCTCGCGGGAGGGGGTGATCGTGATCCCCCTGCGGGCGGCCCGTTCGGGCGAGTCCCCGACCGCCTGCAGCGAGAAGCGCGTGAGCGCCTCGCGCAGCACCGCCTGCATCTCGAGCATCGCGAAGCTCGCCCCGATGCACCGGCGCCGGCCGGCGCCGAAGGGCAGCCAGGTGTACGTGCCGGGCGGCGACTGCAGGAAGCGCTCGGGCCTGAACGTGTACGGGTCGGGGTAGATCGCCGGGTCGTGGTGGAGCAGGTAGGCGCTGGGGAACAGCGTCACCCCGACGGGATAGGTCCGCTGGCCGATCCGCGCCGGGCGGCTCACCACCCGGGGCTCGGCGTTGGGGATCACGGGACGTACCCGCATCAGCTCCTGGATCGTGGCCTTCAGGAGCGGCTCCCCCTCGCCGTGTTCGAGCTGCTCGCCGAGCCTGGCGGTGAGCGCCGGGGTGCGGGCCAGGATCGAGAACGCCCACGCCAGCTGTGAGGCCGTCGTCTCGTGACCGGCCACCAGCGTCGTCACGAGCTCGTCGCGCAGCTCCTGGTCGGTCAGCGGGCTGCCGTCCTCGTGGCTGGCGGAGAGGAGCACCGAGAGCACGTCGTCGCCCTCCCCGCCGCGTTCGCGCCGTCGTTCGACCAGCTCGAAGATCAGCCGGTCGGCGTGTTCCAGTCGCTCCCGCCGTCGCCGCGCGGGCGCGGCCCAC
>DATJOU010000202.1:0-6303 GCA_035506775.1 Solirubrobacteraceae bacterium
CTCGGCCGAGTACTGGCGGCACAGGAACCAGATCTCGCGCGCCCGCTTGGGCCCGACGAGGTTCGCCAGCAGCCCCGCCCCGAAGCCGCCGTCGAAGGAGCCCACGCGCGGGCCGACCTGGCCGAAGCGGGCGTTGTCGGCGGCGATAGTGAGGTCGCACACCAGCGCCAGCACGTTGCCGCCGCCGATCGCGTAGCCGGCCACCATCGCCACCACCGGCTTCGGCAGACGCCGGATCTGGATGTGCAGGTCGGTGACGTGGAAGCGCCCGACCCCTGCGCGTCCGGCGGCGTCCTCGTGCAGGTAGCCGGTGTCCCCCCGCACGCGCTGGTCTCCTCCGGAGCAGAAGGCGTCCGGGCCCTCACCGGTGAGGATGATCACGCCCACCGAGGGGTCCTCGCGCGCGTCCTCCAGGGCCCCCGAGATCTCGATGATCGTCTGCGGGCGGAAGGCGTTGCGCAGCTCGGGACGGTCGATCGTGATCTTCGCGATCCCCTCGTCCGGTGCCGCCGACTTCTCGTAGCGGATGTCGGTGAACTCGCCGGGGAGGGCGGTGGTCCAGGTGGTGCTCACGCCGGCGAAGGCTAGCCTGTGCGCGATGCTGGTCGACGGATGGCTCGCGCGTGCGGCGGCTGGGCGGCCCGACCATCCCGCGCTGGCGACGCCCACCGGCACCCTCTCCTACGGGCAGCTTCACGCCGAGGCCGCCGCTGCCGCGGACGAGCTCGAAGCCCTCGGTGCGGCCCGCGGCGCCCGCGTCGGCATC
This sequence comes from Solirubrobacteraceae bacterium, assembly GCA_035506775.1. Taxonomy (GTDB): domain Bacteria; phylum Actinomycetota; class Thermoleophilia; order Solirubrobacterales; family Solirubrobacteraceae; genus Palsa-744. The sequence goes on from DATJOU010000202.1 coordinate 767, forward strand.
GCGCTGCCCGCCGGACTCGATTTTGCCCGTGCCCTCCACGCCTGCCTGCTGATCGGCGCGGCCGTGGTCCCGGTGGATCTGCGCCTGTCGCCCTCCGAACGCGAGCACCTGCTCGCCCGCTGCGATCTGGTGGTGGGGGAGCCGCCGCCGGTCCAGGGGGGCGACACAGCGACGCGGCGCCGCTCGGGCGCCCCCCGCGGCCGGCACGACCTCGACGCCACCGCGCTGATGATGCACACCTCCGGCACCAGCTCTGCCCCGAAGGAGGTGCAGCTCACATACGGCAACCTGCTGTGGAGCGCACTCGGCTCCGCCGTCGCGCTCGGCGCCCCCACGGACGAGCGGTGGCTGTGCGTGATGCCCCTCTCCCACATGGGGGGCCTCTCGATCCTGGTGCGCAGCGCGATCTATGCCACCACCGCCGTCGTCCACGAGCAGTTCGAGCTCGAGCGCGTGCTCGCGGCGCTTCACGGCGGAGAGGTCACGCTCGTGAGCCTGGTCGCCACAACCCTGCAGCGGCTGCTGGACGCCGGCCTCGAGCGCCCTCCGGGGTTGCGCTGCGTGCTGCTCGGAGGAGGTCCGGTAGGCGGGTCGCTGCTCGAGCGGGCCCGCGCCGCCGGCGTCCCGGTGGCGCTGACCTACGGGCTCACGGAGGCTTGTTCGCAGGTGGCCACCGTGCCCGCCGCTGCACTCACCGGCACGGGCCCGGTACGGCGGGGCGCGCCGCCACTATTCTGCAGCCGCGTGGAGATCGCGGCCGACGAGGAGATCCTGGTGCGGGGCCCGACGGTCGCCCCGGAGGCGGTGGCGGAGGACGGGTGGCTGCACACCGGTGATCTCGGGGAGCTCGCCCCCGACGGGTGGCTGTCGGTGCTCGGTCGCCGGGCCGAGACGATCATCAGCGGCGGCGAGAACGTGGCCCCGGCGGAGGTCGAGTCGGTGCTCGATAGCCATCCCTCGGTGCTCGAGGCGGGCGTGTTCGGGGTCGCGGACGAGCAGTGGGGCGAGGCGGTGAGCGCGGTCGTCGTGCTGCGAGAAGAGCGGGACCAGCCCGGGCCGGCGAGCATCGAAGAGCTGCGCGCACACTGCGCGATGACGCTCGCCCCCTACAAGGTGCCGAAGCGGATCTCGCTGTCGGAGAGCCCGCTTCCGAGGACCAGGTCGGGGAAGCTGCTGCGGAGGGAGCTGGGATGAGCGGGACCCCCGACGACTTCCGCCGGGCGAGCCTCGAGGGCTGGGAAGCGGCCTCCCACGGCTGGCGGCGGCGACGGGAGCAGATCGACTCCTTCGGGGCACCCGTCGCCCAGTGGCTGGTGCAGGCGGTCGCTCCGCAGCCGGGAGAGCGGGTGCTGGAGCTGGCGGCGGGGCTGGGGGAGACGGGCCTGCTGGCGGCCGAGCTGGTGGCCCCGGGCGGCGAGGTGCTGATCTCCGACCAGGCCGAGGGGATGCTGGAGGGGGCCCGCGAACGGGCCGCCGAGCTCGGGATCGAGAACGTCCGCTTCCAGGTCCTGAACGGCGAATGGATCGACCTGCCGACCGCCGGCGTCGACATCGCGCTGTGTCGCTGGGGCTACATGCTGATGGTGGACCCGGGCGCGGCTCTCACCGAGACGAGACGGGTACTGGCCGCCGGGGGGCGGCTGGGGGCGGCCGTATGGGACTCCCTCGAGCGCAACCCGTGGGCCTCGCTCCCGCGCGCGGAGCTGGCCGAGCGGGGGATGGGGCCGCCTCCCGGGGCGGAGCAGGGGCCGAACCCGTTCGCGCTCGGCGACGCCGACCGCTTCGCCGAGCTGATCGGCGACGCGGGCTTCACCGAGGTCACGATCGAGGACGTGGAACTGGTTCGGCGCCAGTCGAGCTTCGAGGAGTTCTGGGAGACCACCCTCGACATCTCCCCGGGGCTCCACGACGCCGTGATGTCCCGCCCCGAGGCGGAGATCGACGCGATCCGCGAGGGCCTGCGCGAGCGCATGGGCAGCTACACGAACGCGGACGGATCGGTGGAGGTCCCGGGCCACACGCTGGTGGCGAGGGCGAGCGCTTGAGCCGACCGCTAGCCTGAGCGCCCATGATCTACGACGACGACGCCGATCTCGGACTGCTCGCGGGCAAGACGGTCGCGATCATCGGCTACGGCTCCCAGGGACACGCCCACGCCCTCAACCTCAAGGACTCCGGCGTCGATGTCGTGGTCGGCCTGCGCGAGGACTCCGCCTCCGTTGCCAAGGCACGCGAACAGGGCCTCGAGGTGCTGTCTCCGGTGGAGGCCGCCAGCCGCGGCCAGGTCGTGATGATCCTCGTCCCCGACGAGCTCCACCGCCAGGTGTGGGAGAACGAACTGCGCGACGGCATAGCCGAGGGCGACATGCTGCTGTTCGGCCACGGCTTCTCGATCCACTACGGCGAGGTGACCCCGCCGGCCGGGGTGGACGTGGGGATGGTGGCCCCCAAGGGTCCCGGGCACCTCGTCCGGCGCCAGTTCACCGAAGGCAGCGGGGTGCCCGGCCTGATCGCCATCGAGCAGGACGCGACCGGGCAGGCCCGGGCGCTCGCGCTCGCATACGCGAAGGGGATCGGCAACACCCGCGGGGGGGTGATCGAGACGACCTTCAAGGACGAGACCGAGACCGACCTGTTCGGCGAGCAGGCGGTCCTCTGCGGGGGCGCCTCGGAGCTCGTCCAGGCCGGCTTCGAGACGCTCGTGGCGGCCGGGTACGACCCCGAGATGGCCTATTTCGAGTGCCTCCACGAGCTCAAGCTGATCGTGGACCTGATGTACGAGAAGGGCCTCGCCGGGATGCGGTACTCGATCTCCAACACCGCCGAGTACGGCGACTACACGCGCGGCAAACGGGTGATCACCGAGGAAACCCGCGCCAACATGCGCAAGATCCTCGGCGAGATCCAGTCGGGTGAGTTCGCCCGTGAGTGGATCGCCGAGAACCGTGCCGGCCAGGAGAACTTCAAGCGCATGCGCGCCGAGCAGGCCGACACGCAGGTCGAGCACGTCGGCCAGGAGCTGCGCTCCCACATGGACTGGATCAAGCCGGACTTCTAGGAGCACCCGGCGTGCTCGCCTATCTGTTCTGGCACCGGCCCCGCCAGGGAGCGGACGCCGAGGACTACGAGCGGGTGCTGGAGGGCTTTCACCGTTCGCTGGCCCGCCAGCCGCCCGCGGGGCTGTCCGCGCTGGCGTGCTACCGGCTGGCGGCCCTGCCGTGGCAGGGCCCCGACCGGATCGGGGACGAGGTGGACGCCCTGGGGCCCGACCCGCTCGAAGCGTCGCTCGGCTCTCCCGCCTACGAGGACTGGTACCTGGTCGAGGACTACGCCTCGCTGGGGGTCCTCAACGAGGCCGCCGCCGGGCGCGGGCACCGCACACCCCACGACGAGATCGCCGGCCTGGCGGGCCCCGGGGCCGGTGGGGTGTACGCGCTGCTCGAGGGCGAGCCGGGCCCCGCCTCGCTCGGAGGGGCGCGCTCGGCGGTGTGGGTCACCACCCGTCCCCTGCACCAGAGCGCGAGGGGGCTCGCCCGCGGCCCCGGCCTGGCGGAGCTGCTGGGGGACGGGATGGACGGGGCCACCGCCAGCCTGTGGCGGAGACAGCTGGTGCTCGGCCCCGCCCCCGAGCTGTGCGTGGCGGCCCCCGAGCCTCCGTCCGGGGCGCGGGAGGGCCGGCTGCCCCGGGGGTGGAGCTCGAACGTGGTCCAGCGGGAGCCGCTCTGGAGCCTCTGAGGGTAAGAGTCGTTTCGCTAGACTCCGCCTCCTCGCCGCAACTGGCGTTCGGGTGGAGTTCACCACCGGGAAGCGGCGAGCAGCAGCCGACGCCGCGCGCCTGGGCAACCTCAACAGCGACGACCATCCTTCGGTTGGGAAGGAACGAGGAGCCCCGATGACCAGCCCCACCACCGAGCAGCAGTCACTAGTCATCCCCGAGCAGCTCAAGCCGAGCGACGGGCGCTTCGGCTGTGGTCCCTCGAAGGTGCGCCCGGAGGCCCTCGCGCACCTCGCCGGCCCGGGTGCGGCCGTGATGGGGACCTCCCATCGCCAGAAACCGGTTCGCTCGCTCGTGGGCGACATCCGGTCCCGCCTGCGCGAGCTTTTCGACCTCCCCGATGGCTACGAGGTGCTGCTCGGCAACGGCGGCACGACCGCCTTCTGGGACGCCGCCGCCTGCGGGCTCGTGCGCGACTGCGCGGTGCACCTCACCTACGGGGAGTTCTCGGGCAAGTTCGCCACCGTGACCCGCGGGGCCCCGTTCCTGCAGGACCCGTTGGTGATCTCGGCCGACCCCGGTGGGGCCCCCGACCCGGCCGGCGCAGGGCAGCTGGCGGCCGACGGGGGAGCCGACGTGATCGCGTGGGCCCACAACGAGACCTCGACCGGCGTGATGGTGCCGGTGAGCAGGCCGTCCGGGGCCCCCGACGCGCTGGTCCTGATCGACGCCACCTCCGGCGCCGGTGGGCTGCCGGTGGACGTCTCGCAGGCCGACGCCTACTACTTCGCCCCCCAGAAGGGATTCGGCTCCGACGGTGGACTGTGGCTGGCGCTGCTGAGCCCGGCGGCGCTGGACCGGATCGCGGAGCTCGGCGACTCGGGCCGGTGGATCCCGGAGTTCCTGTCGTTGACCACGGCGCTCGACAACTCCACCAAGGACCAGACCTACAACACCCCGGCCCTCGCCACCCTGCTGCTGCTCGACGACCAGCTCCGCTGGATGCTCGACGGTGGCGGCCTTGACTGGTGCGTGTCGCGCACGTCGGCTTCGTCCGCCCATCTCTACGAGTGGGCGCAGCGCCACCCCCACGCCACCCCGTTCGTGGAGGACCCCGAGCAGCGATCGCTGGTGGTGGGGACGATCGACTTCGACGAGGAGGTGGACGCGGGCGCGCTGGCGGCGACGCTGCGGGCCAACGGGATCGTGGACGTCGAGCCGTACCGCAAGCTGGGGCGCAACCAGCTGCGGATCGGGATGTTCCCGGCGGTCGAGACCGCCGACGTGCAGGCGCTCACCGCCTGCATCGACTGGGTCCTCGAGAGGATGCTCGGATGAGCGCCACGGTGGCAGGAACGAATGCCGCGACCACACAGGCCGGCGACGGCGGGCGCCCGAGGGTGCTGGTGAAGGAGAAGATCGGCGAGACCGGCGTGGCGCTGCTGCGCGAGCACTTCGACGTCGAACTGGGGATCGAGTGGGACGACGACGAGCTGGCCCGCCGGATCGGCGAGTACGACGGGATCGTGATCCGCTCGGCCACCAAGCTGACGGCCGACCTGCTCGACCGGGCCGGTCGCATGAAGGTCGTCGCCTGGGCCGGGGTGGGGGTGGACAACGTCGACGTCGAGGCCGCCACCCGGCTCGGGATCGTGGTCGCCAACGCCCCCGAGTCGAACGTCGTCACCGCCGCCGAGCACACGATGGCGCTGCTGCTGGCGCTGGCCCGCAACGTCCCCCAGGCGTACGCCTCGCTGCTCGCCGGACGCTGGGACCGCTCCAAGTACTCGGGTGTGGAGCTGTACGAGAAGACGCTCGGGGT
>DATJOU010000203.1:0-8773 GCA_035506775.1 Solirubrobacteraceae bacterium
GGCCGCCAGCGCGCCCGCCCCGGCCAGGCCGGCGAGCGTGCGCACGCTGCCCCAGCCGAGGTCGGGAGCCTCGATGATCGTGAACACCAGCAGCGCCATCGCGCCGGTCGAGAGCACCAGCCCCGGGCGGTCGGCCCGGGGGGCGGTCAGGTCCCGCGAGGTGGGAACGAAGCGGGCCACGAGCAGGCTGCCGAGCAGTGCCACCGGGGCCATCGCGAAGAAGATGCTCGACCACGAGAAGCGGCCCAGCAGCCACCCCCCGAAGATCGGGCCGAGGGCGATCGCCATCCCCGCGGTCGCGCCCCACAGGCCGATCGCCCGCGCCCGCTCGGCGCGCTCGGTAAACACGTTGCTGATCAGCGACAGCGTCGAGGGGAACACGAGCGCGGCCCCCAGCCCCATCACGCAGCGGGCCGCGATCAGGCCCCCGGAGCTGGAGGCGAAGCCGCCCACCAGGCTGGCGGTGCCGAACAGGGCCAGGCCCGCGAGCAGGGTCCCCTTGCGCCCAACGCGGTCCGAGAGGCTGCCCGCGGCCAGGATGAAGGAGGCGAAGACGAGGTTGTAGGCGTCGACGATCCATTGCAGCTGGCTGTTGGAGGAGTGCAGCTCGCGCACCAGCGTGGGCAGCGCGACGTTGACGATCGTGGTGTCGAGGTTGATCGCGAAGGCGGACAGGAGCAGGGCTGTGAGGATGAGGGGGCGTCTGTTCATGGGACGAGCTTATAAACTTCTTGCACAAGAAAGTCAAGTGATTAGACAACTTAGTCCAGTCCTTGTACAATCCGTCCATGCGCACCTACGGCCAGTACTGTTCGATCGCCAAGTCGCTCGACGTGGTGGGCGACCGCTGGACGCTCCTGATCGTGCGCGAGCTGTTGCTGCGGGGGTCCGCCCGCTACACCGACATCCGTGAGGGACTCCCCGGAGTCGCCACCAACCTGCTCGCCGACCGCCTGCGTGACCTCGAGCGGGAGGGGATCGTCGAGCGCCGCGAGGCCCCCCCACCGGTGGCGACCACGGTGTTCGAGCTGACCGACCGGGGGCGCGAACTGGAGCCGGTGCTCGACGCGCTCGGCCGCTGGGGGGTCCCGTTGATGGCCGACGGCCCGTGCGAGGGCGACGAGTTCCGCAGCCGCTGGCTGGCCTGGCCGGCGGAGAACTTCCTCCGCGACGGCGAACCCGACGGACCCCCGGCGACGATCGAGCTGGACGCCGGTGGCGAGCCGGTGGTGGTCGAGGTCGCCTCCGGGACCGTCCACGCCCGGCCCGGGACGGTGGACGAGCCCGACGCGTCGCTGAGCGGCTCGCCGCACACGCTGCTGGGCGTGCTCAGCGGCCAGCTCGACCTGGACACCGCGCGTTCTCTCGGCCTCGAGCTGCGCGGCGACGAGCAGGTCATCCGCCGCGTGCAGCCGCTCGCCGCCGGCTAGCGGAATCGCTCGCCGCTGGCGCTCCGCGCCGCCGGTACGCCATCATCAGTGGCACATGACGCTGATCGCAGTCAAGGTGCTGCTGGCGCCGAGCTTTGTCGTGGGCGCCTCGATGACCGCCCGGCGCTTCGGCGCGCGGGTCGGCGGCCTGGTGGCCGGGCTACCGGTGGTCGCGGGCCCGATCCTGCTGGCCTACGCCCTCGCCCACGGACGCGGGTTCGCCGCCAACGCCGCCGCCGGGACGCTGCTCGGGCTCGTGTCGCTGATCGCCTTCGTGGTCGTCTACGCAAACCTCGCCCACCGCGTCTCCTGGGGGACGAGCATGCTCGCCGGGTGGCTCACGTTCATCACCCTGACGGCGATCTTCAGCGGACTGCACATCGGCGTCCCGGTCGCCCTCCCGCTCGCCCTGGCGGCGCTGACGGCGGGACTGGCGTTCCTGCCGCGGGCCCCCCGGCTGACCGATGCGCCCCCCGCCCACCCCGGCTGGGACCTCCCCCTGCGGGCGGTCTGCGCGGCGGCCCTGGTGGTGAGCCTCACGGCCGTGGCCGGGCGGCTCGGGCCCGAGCTCAGCGGGCTGCTGGCGCCGTTCCCGATCGTTGCCACCGTGCTCGCGGTGTTCACCCACCTGCAACGTGGAACCGGCGAGATGGTGCGGATGATGCGGGGGATGGTCAGCGGCTTCGCCGCCTTCGCGCTGTTCTTCTTCACGCTGGCGGTGACGCTCCGCCACCTTCCCATCGGGGTCGCGTTCGCGCTCGCCACCGGGCTGGCGCTCGCCACCCAGGGGGTCGCGCTCCTGCTCACCTCCCGCCTCGCTGCACCCGAGCCGCTGCCGCGGCTGGTGAGCGAGTAGGCGGGGCGGGTCCCGCGCTCCTGCGTCCCATCGGCCGGCGAGAACGGGTAGTAGGGTCGCGGTCATGCTGAAGAAACTGATCGAGCTGCTGCTCTGCATCGTTCATCCGCTCGCCGTCGTGTTGATCTGGATCAACCTGATCTTCACCCGAAGGAAGATCGGCTTCATCGCCCGCGTCGCATGGGGCGTCGCGGTGATCGTGCCGTTCGTGCCGTTCCTCTACGTGCTCACCGGGAACGACTTCCTCTAGCCCGCCGCCCGCGGTGGGGACGGTGCGGCGGACTGCCGGCCCCCCGGCGCGCTCCGGGGGGCCCAGCCGTCCGGTTCCGTGCCGCCTAGTGCAGCGACATGTTCGGCTCACCGGCCGAGTTCAGGCCGGTCCCCGAGATCGCACACGTCCCGCCTTTCGGCACGCCGGCGTTGTAGGCCTGGGTGAGGCAGTTGCGAAGCGCCAGCTGCGCCCAGTAGTTGGGGTGCAGGTCTTCCTGGAGCTCGTAGGGGCCGAACAGCGTGGTGAGCGTGCGCACCTGGCTGAACCACTCGCTCTTGTTCGGAGCTTCAGCCGCTTTCCAGTTCGACAGCCCCTCTTCCTCGAGCAGGCCGACGCCTTTTTCGCACAGCCTACGGCCGTTGAAGGCGCTCGCCAGTTCCATCGTCTTGACGTTCGAGAGCCCCGTCGCCGCGGCGGCCGCGAGCACGGTGCTGTCGATCGTCGGCAGCATCGTGGCGTTGGCGTAGTTGGCGTCTTTGTTCCAGAACCCGCAGCCCCCGGTCGATTGGCGGGTGTAGCCGCTCTGCGAGTAGCGGAAGCCGCTGCTGTTGGGGATCGGAGAGGGGTAGTCCTGGACCAGGATCGAGTACTGCGAGCTCGAGTAGCCGGCGTTGGTCATCGCCTGGGCGACGTTGTTGATCGCGCCCGTGATCGCCGACTTGACCGACGACACGTTCGAGGAGCTGAAGTTCTTCGTGACCGAGCTTTCTTCGCTGCAGTAGTCGGGCCACCATTCGGGCGAGAACAGGAAGTCCTCGATGCAGTCCTGGACGATCCCGGCGAAGTTGAAGTTGTTGCCGCCGATCGAGATCGCCACCAGCTTGACGTTGTGGCTGGCCGCGAAGTGCTGGAGCATCAGCGCCTGGCCTTCGTGGCCGCCCGAGTTGTAGAAGTCGAGTCCCGGCTTGAACAGCCCTTCGGTGCTGAAGCTGGAGGTCTTGGCCCCGGAGCAGGCGAGGTTGACGCCGCTCACGCTGCCGCCGATGTAGACCTCGGCCGACTTCGAGCGGTGGCAGCCTTCGATCGTTTCGCCCGTCCCGCTCGCGTTGTCGTAGTAGGCGCTCGAGCCGAGCGCGTCGACCTTGGAGGAGCTTTCGTTGGTGTTGCCGGCCCAGCGACCGGCCTCGCCGCTGATGTAGGAGTCGCCGAGGCTCGCCACCCACGGCGATCCCGAGCCGGGCCCTTCCGCGTGGGCCGCAGGGCTGAGGGCGGTGGCTAGCAGTGCGACGGCCGCCGTGAGGGCGGCTGCGAGGGTCAGCAGGCGCGCGGGACGCGCCTGTGCGAGCGGATGGTGCATGGTCTCCCCTTCGTGTCCTGTGTGGTCGATATAACGGCGTCGTGGGACCCGGCGAACCCTTGCGGCAGGCACGAGGTGCTCCTCCCCCAGGTCCCGCGCGACCCTAATCGGTCGGCAGGACGGCGGTCAAGACGCGCCACGCCTTGCAGACCGCAGCTTCCCGCCGTTACAATTTCGCCCCACGCCCGCGAGAGCAGCTCGGGGCCGAGAGGGAGGCTTGGGGAATGGCACGGAGAATCGCACCGATCCTTGCGGCTGTGGCCGTAATGCTGCTGTCGGCCGCACCCACGAACGCCAAGGGCGTCAAGGTCAAACGCCCGAAGATCACGGCGCTCACGGTCTCGGTGTCGGGCAGGCAGATCAAAGTGTCCGCCGTCATCAGCCCCAGGGGCGGGCAGACGAGCTACCAGATCTTCATCTGCCCCGAATCCGAAGTGGGCTGCGAACCCCTCGGCGAAGGGACGGTCACCGCCGGCGCCGAACCTCGTGAAGTGCACGCCGCAAGAGCCGGCGAACCGTCCCGTGCCAATCCGTACGTGGTGCGGATAACGGCCGAAAACGAAGCCGGCAGCGTCACCAAGCACAAGCGCGTCAAATAGCTCGGCGAGGCCCCGCGCGCAGGCGCCGCGCGGTGCGGTAGACCCGAGAGCGGCCGCGCGGACCGGGGACCCTGCGGGCCCATGGGCCCCGGCGGCCCTTCGACCGGCCGCCGGAACCTCCATGGGCATCCCTTTACGGGATTTCTTCGTATTGCCCGCTCGTCGTGTGGTGTTGACCGCCGAGTATCGTGGCCGCGAGGTTACCGGCCGTGTTCGATCTGCCTCCCACTATCGCCGAGAACGCTTCTGCGGGTGGACTCGAGGTCTCGTTTTCGGTGCCTCCGAGGATCGCGGTGAAGTTCCCTTCGGCTGCATTCCCCAGTCCCCCGCCCACAAACGCACCGGGCGCGCTGGCCTTGTTGAAGGCGCCTCCGCTCACGACGGCCTCCTGTCCAGTGGCGGTGTTTTCTTCGCCACCGCCCACCACCGACAGGTAACCACTGGCGGTGTTGAACTCACCGCCGAGCACCGACGCCGCGTAGGAGGGGCCGTTGACCTTGTTGTCATAGCCGAAGGCGACGCCACCCGGTACCGAATCGGTGTTGGCTTCGCCGGCGAGAATCGAGCCGTAGCTGGTGAAGCTCTGCTGGTTGCCGAGTACGAGGTTGTTCGAGCCGGTCTGCGTGCCGGTGCCTTCGTTGTAGCCGACGATCAGATTTCCCTCACCGTTGACCGGGGCGGTCTGGGACCCCGCGCCGGACTCGATCTGCACATTGGCCCCGGAGAACACGACGTACGGGACCGGATCGCCCTTTTCTTCTACTTTCACGTGTTCCAGCAACGCCGTCAGCGTTTTTTCCTGTGCACTGCTGAGGTCGAGTAGTTTTTCGTACTCGCCTTCGTGACTCGCGCTGGCCAGAGTGCATTCCTTGTTGGTGTAGCCGCCGGTGTAGTGCGCTCTCGCCGGTCTCGGCGGTTTCACCTTGGTGGCCTTGACGCAGTGCGTGGAGGCTTCCGCCCACGCACTTCCTGCGATCGTGAGAAAGGCCGCCGCGATCCCAACGCCCACGGCAGCCCTGCGAAAAGCGGCAAGCCTGCGCCTGCCACGTGCCCTCCTGAACATGGCCCTTTCCCCTTTTCTATCGCTGAAGTGGCAACGCAGACCCCGATCCGCAGAAGCCGCCGCCGACCAGCATCCGCGCCGCCGTCGCGGCGGGACGATACTCCTCGGTCACCGATCTGGCGCACTCATGCTCGCGGACTCCAACGCGCAGCCGGCGAACGGTCCCCCGGAATCGCGGCCTACGCGGCGTCGCTGTTCTCGGGCGTTCTGATCGGCACCTCGCCCCACAGCTGCTCGAGGCGGTAGAAGTCGCGCTTCTCAGGCGTGAAGATGTGAACCACGACGTCGAGGTAATCGATCAGGATCCAGCCTCCGGCGGGTGTGCCCTCCACCCGTCGGGGGAGGAGGTCGTGCTCGTGCTTGAGCCCTTCCAGGATCCCGTCCTGGATCGCCTTCGCCTGGCGGCCGGTGCGGCCCGAGCAGACGAGGAAGTAATCGGTGTACCCGAGCACTCCGCGGAGGTCGAGCTCGACCACGTCGACGGCCTTCTTGTCGGTCGCGTAGCGGGCGATCTCCTCGATCAGCCGCTCGCCTCCCATCACGTGCTCCGTCACGACGCCTCCCGGTACAGGCCGTGCTCGGCGATGTATTCCGAAACCGGCTCTCCGACGAGCTCGGCCACCGGCTCGCCGCGTCCTACCCGTTCGCGCACCTGCGAGGAGGAGACCTCCTCCAGGGGCATCTCCAGGAAGCTGACCCGGGCCCGGCCGTCACCCCCGGTCACCTGCGCCACCGCCTCCAGCACCTGCTCGCGGCTGCTGCCGGCCCGCGCCGCCACCGCCAGCGAGGCCAGCGACAGCAGCCCGGCCGGGTCGCGCCAGCGTGGGAGCGTGGCGGCGGCGTCGGCACCGGCGATGAAGGTCCAGCCGACGGACGGGTGCGACCGGTGCAGCTCGCGCAGGGTCTCGACGGTGAACGAGGGGCCCTCGCGGGACAGCTCGGCCGCACACGCGTCGATCTGCGGCTCGTACCGGGAGAGCAGCTCGCACATCGCCAGCCGGTGACGGGGCCCCGGATCCTCCTCGCCCGGCTTCAGCGGGTTCATCCTGGCCGGCATCAGCAGCACCCGCCCGAGCTGCAGCTGGTCGAGGGCGCGGCGGGCGATCTGCAGATGCCCGAGGTGGGGAGGGTTGAACGTCCCTCCCAGGATTCCGACCGACACCGACACCGGCGCCGGAGGCGCTGCCCCGCGCTCAAGAGCGGACGTGCCCGTCGCCTTCGACGATGTACTTGAAGGTGCACAGCTCGCGCAGCCCGATCGGCCCGCGGGCGTGGAGCTTCTGCGTGGAGTTGCCGATCTCCGCCCCCATCCCGAACTCGCCTCCGTCGGTGAAACGGGTGGAGGCGTTGACGTACACGCAGGCCGCATCGACGCCCATCCGGAAGGCGGCCGCGGCGGAGGCGTCGCGGGTGACGATCGCCTCGGAGTGCCCGCTGCCGTGACGGGCGATGTGCTCGAGTGCCTGCTCGAGGCTGACGACGATCGCCACCGCGATGATCGGGGCCAGGTACTCGGTCGCAAAGTCCTCCTCGCCGGCGGGCTCGACAAGCGCGCCCGCGAGCTGCTGCGAGGCGGCCCCGGGGTCGCCACCGGCGCGGGAGATCGTGTGGTCGTCGGCCCGCACCAGCACGCCCGCGTCCCCGAGCGCTTCCAGCACCAGCGGCACGAACTCGTCGGCCAGGCTCTCGTGCACCAGCAGCGTCTCCGCAGCGTTGCAGACGCCCGGGCGCTGGACCTTGGCGTTGAGCACGATCGCCAGCGCCTGCTCGAGGTCGGCCCCGGCGTGGACGTAGATGTGGCAGTTGCCCGAGGCGGCGTAGATCACGGGCACGGTGGCGACCGCCTGCAGCGCGGCCTTCAGGCCCTCTCCCCCACGCGGGATGATCAGGTCGACGGTGCCCGTCTGCGTGGCCAGCTCGGCGAGCTCCTCGCGACCGCCCCCTGCAACGAGGCTCACACAGCCCTCGGGAAGCCCGGCGCCGACGGCCGCCGCGGAGACGATCGCGGCCAGCACGGCGTTGGAGTGCGAGGCGGTGCTCGAGCCCCTCAGGACGATCGCGTTACCGGACTTCAGCGCCAGCGCGGCGGCGTCCACGGTCACGTTGGGACGGGCCTCGTAGACGACGGCGACGACCCCGAGCGGGACCCGCACCTTGCGCAGGTCCAGGCCGTTCGGCAGGCGCCGGCCCTCGATCAGCTCGCCGACTGGATCCGGCAGCGCCGCGATCTCCTCGACCGCCCGCGCGATCCCCTCGATGCGCCCCTCGTCGAGGCGCAGGCGGTCGAGCAGCGCGTCGCCGATGCCGTCCCGCTCGCCGGCCTGCATGTCGAGCGAGTTGGCGGCCAGGATCTCGGGGGTACGCTCGCGCAGCGCGCGGGCGATGGCGGCCAGGGCGGCGTCCTTCACCGACGTGTCGCAGGCGGCCAGGGCGCGAGCCGCGCGCTTGGCGGCGGCGCAGGTCTCGGCGACGCCACCGGCGGCTGCCGGCGGGCTCGTGACGGTGGCTGCCTCCACGGTTGCCATTTCGCTACAGGGTACGCCGCTCGCTACTCGAGCACGAGGTAATCGCGGTGGACGGCCTCCTCGGTGGCGCGCGGCAGGACCTCCCTGACCGCCTCGGACTTCAGCCCCGCGACCCTCTGCAGCTCGCCGGCGGTGTAGTTGGAGATGCCCTTCGCGAGCGTCGCTGCGGGTCCGGCGCCGTCGTCGCGGCGGACCGCGATCTCGACCGCGTCACCGGCGTCGAAGTCGCCGAGCACCTCCACGATCCCGACCGGGAGCAGGCTCGCGCTCCCCTCCCGCAGAGCGCGGGCGGCGCCGTCGTCCACGACCAGGGTCCCGCGCGAGGGCTTGGCGTACTTCAGCCACAGCTTGAAGGAGCTGTAGCGGGCATCGCGGGCGGGGAACAGCGTGCCGGCGCCGGTACCGTGCTCGCCGGCGAGCACCGCCGCCAGCGCCTCGGGCTTGCGGCCGTTGCAGATCACGGTGGCGATCCCGGCAGCGGTGGCCATCTCGGCGGCGACGACCTTCGAGCGCATCCCTCCCGAGCCGAGCGGGGAGGTGGTGTGGCCGATCTCGAGCTCCTGGAGGGCCGCGAAGTCGCTCACCTCGCTGATGATGCGGGCGTCGGGGTGGTGTCGGGGGTCGGCCGTATAGAGGCCGTCGGTGTCGGTCAGCAGGATCAGCTGCTCGGCCGAGATCAGGACCGCGACCTGGGCGGCGAGGACGTCGGTGTCGCCGTAGGAGTTCTCGTCG
>DATJOU010000204.1:0-2893 GCA_035506775.1 Solirubrobacteraceae bacterium
TAGAGGGAGGGGAACACGAACGCCCGCGCGAGCGCCCACAGGCCCTCGAGCTCCGCGGCCGAGACCCAGCCGAGGAAGCGCACGTCCTCGCCCACGCCGAGCGCCTCGGCGCGCCCGCGCAGCTCGGTCTCATACGGGGTCTCATAGCCGGGCACCACCAGCAACGGCCGCCGGGCGGGGTCGATGCTCGCCAGCGCTGCGATCAGCGCGTCGAGGTTCTTGTGCGGGAGCTTGGCCGAGAGGCTGAGCAGCACCTCACGGTCCGCGAGGTCGAAGCGACGTCGCGTCTCGTCCTCCGCGAGCGCCTCGGGACGCCCGCGCGTGGCGACGCCCAGCGGTACCACGTCGATGCGCTCCCGCCCCAGGCCCAGGTGGGCGACCAGGTCCGCACGCGTGTTCTCGGAGTCCGCGATCACGCGATCCGAGCGCCGTGCCGCCCGCGGCACGAGCACCCTCATGCCGCGGTCGCGGATCCCCCGGTGGGTCTCGGGGAAGTGGGCGTAGATGAGGTCGTGGATCGTCACCACGCGCCGGAACCGTCCCCACAGCGGGGCCGTGCTGGCCAGGCTGTGGACGAGATCGACGCGGGCGCGGCCCGCGAGGACCGGCAGCAGCGTCTGCTCCCCCAACACCCACTGGACCCGGTTGCGGGAGTCGACGGGGACTGTCACCTGCGGCAGCAGCTCGCCCCACGGCCCGTCGCCGGCGGCGGAGGCTGCACGACGGTTGACGAAGGCGGTGAAGCGGTAGCCGGGAGGCGCCGCGGCCAGCAGCTCGGGAATCAGCTCGCGCGCCGCCACCTCCATCCCGCCCGTCTCCCCCGGGACGAGGAACACCAGGTTCAGCCCGATGTGGGTGGCGGTCGCGCCCAAGCGACGGCGAACACTAAAGGGCGGCGCGAGGCGGCCAATACGATTTGCGCGTGGCCCCATCGATCGACGTGGTCGTGCCCGTGCACGACCGCTACGAGCTGACGCGGGCCTGCCTGACCCACCTCGCCGCCCAGTCCGAGCCGCACCGGGTGATCGTCGTCGACGACGGCAGCAGCGACGGGACGCCCGAGCGGCTGCGATCGGAGTGGCCGCAGGTGACGGTCGTCAGCCTCGAGGGCAACCAGGGCTTCGCCAGTGCCTGCAACCGCGGGGCAAAGGAGGGCTCGGGAGAGCTGGTGGTGCTGCTCAACAACGACGTCGAGTGCGAGCCGGCCTTCCTGGAGCGCCTGCGGCGCCCGTTCGCGGACCCCCGGGTGGGCTCGGTGGCGACGCTGATGCTGCGGCCGGGCGGCGAGGCGATCGACAGCGCGGGCCTTGCCACCGACGTGACGCTGGCGGGCTTTCCCCGCCAGCAGGGACTGCCCGCGGCCGCGGCCGGGGACGAGGATCCCGTGCTGGCCGGACCGGCGGGAGCGGCCGCCGGCTACCGGCGCGCGGCCTGGGAGCAGGTGGGAGGGCTCGACGAGGGCCTCGTCGCCTACATGGAGGACCTCGACCTGGCGCTGCGGCTGCGCATCGCCGGATGGAGCGCGGTGCTGGCGAGCGACGCCGTGGGGGTACACCTCGGGTCGGCCACCTACGGGCGGCGGGGAAAGCGCCAGCGGCGCCTCGCCGGCTTCTCACGGGGGTACCTGCTGCGGCGCTACGGGGTACTCCACGGCCGGGCGGCACTGCGCGCTCTCGCGACCGAGTCGATCGTGGTGGCGGGGGACCTCGTGATCTCCCACGACCTGGCCGCGCTGCAGGGACGGCTCGCCGGCTGGCGTGCCGCCGCGAACGGCGCCCGGCAGCTCGTGGCCCCACCGCAGGCGATCGACCGCTCGATCGGCCTGCGCGAGTCGCTGCACCTCAGGCGGGGGATCTATGGGAGCGACTGATCCGCCACGCGCCGCGGCCGCGGCCGCGGGGACGCGCTGCCCGGCGTGCGGTGGGGCGCTCGGACCGGCCGTGCTCGGGGCCCCCGACCGCCTGCACGGGACGCCCGGGAGGTTCGAGGTGGCGTTGTGCAACGCCTGCGGCATGGGGGTGACGCTGCCGCCGGCGCGCGCGGAGGAGCTCGCGGCCTTCTACCCCGGCGGGTACAGCCCGTATGAGCTGCCCTCCGGTTTCCTGCGTCTGGTGTCGGGCGCGATCCAGAGCCTGCAGCGCGCGCAGGCGCTGCGCACCGCGCCGCTCGAGTGCCTCACGGCGATGACCCCGGGACGCCTGCTCGACGTCGGCTGCGGGCGGGGTGACCTGGGCGCCTGGATGATCGGCCGCGGCTGGTCGGTGACGGGCGTGGAGCCCTCTCCGGGGGCCTGCGAGGTGGCCCGCTCGCGGGGACTCGACGCGCGCGTGGGCGTGCTCGCCGAGGCCGGGATCGAGCAGGGCGCTTATGACGCCGTGGTCTTCCGGCAGTCACTCGAGCACGTTCCCGAGCCGGCGGCAGATATCCGCCGCGCCCACGCCGCGCTGCGGCCCGGGGGTGTGGTGATCGTCAGCGTCCCGAACTTCGGGGGCTGGCAGCGGCGGCGCTTCGGCGGGGCCTGGTTTCACCTCGACCTCCCTCGCCACCGGACGCACTTCGACGCCGGCTCGCTGCGGGCGCTGCTCGCACGGGGCGGCTTCGTGGAAGTGCAGACGAGCACCTCCACCACCCCGGTCGGCCTTCCCGCGTCGATCCAATACGCGCTGGCGGGACGGTGCATGTTCCCGCAGGGGCTTTCGCTGCGGGCCGCGGTGGCGGCCTGCGCGCTGCTGATGCCGCTCACGTGGCTGGCGAACCGCCTGGCGGGCGAAGGCGACGTGCTGCACGCCGTGGCGCGCAGGGCATAGGCCGCTCAGGCGGGCGGCGTGCGGGCGACGAGCTCGACGTTGGTGGCCAGCGCGTTCAGGCCGGGCACGCGGGCGAGGGCGCGATT
>DATJOU010000205.1:0-4009 GCA_035506775.1 Solirubrobacteraceae bacterium
CCCCACCCGTCCAAACCGATCACGACACCCGGGGGCGCGGGCGAGAGGCCTGAATCACGCAACCGTGCTATCGGGCGATCAGGCGCGGGCGGCCGGGAGTTTGCGCGATTTCTCCGCGTTCCCGAGCGAGTTGCTCGCCTCCACCCTCACGCGCACGGCGTAGTTTCCTTCTCGCAGCTTCGCGCTGTCGTGGACTTCGTGGGCGTTCGAGCTTCCGGGGATGGTCCCGTTCGAGACCACTTCCACTTCCGGGGGGCAGCATTCTTTGGTCCCGGGAGTGCAGCAGTCGGCCGGCCGGTACAGGAGCGCGACCTGGTAGCTGGTTTCGAGTTTCTCGGGGTTGAGCTTGACCGAGATCGTGGCCCGTTTCTGGCTCGCCGAGGCCTTGATCTGTTCGATCCTCGGGCTTTTCGGCTTCGGCGTGCGGGCACCGGCCCCAGCGGCTAGAGCGGCCACGCCGGCCGCCGCGAGCAACGTCGCCGCCAGCCCTGCACCGATCCGTGTCCCTGTCCGTCCCATCCCCTCACCGACCTCGTTCCTTGCCCGTCGGGCGCGCAGAGTCTAACGCTCCGGGAAGGGATACGATCGCCCCCATGGTCCTCTACGTGTGCTCCTTCGGAAAGGCCGGTGGGGGGCTCCCGGCGCCGTTCGCCCACCCCTGCGGACGGGCCGCCAAGGCCCTCGACGACGCCGGTTACGACTACCAGCTGAAGACCGTCAAGGGGGGCAGCCTGAGGGTCTGGACGCTCCCCTCCAGGGCCCGGGACCGGGCCGAGGTCGAGCAGCTCAGCGGTCAACGGGGGGTTCCGATCCTGGTCCTCGACGACGGCCAGGTGATCTCGGGGAGCGGCGACATCGTCGGCTGGGCCCAGGCCCACCCGGCCTCCGCTCCGGCGTCCTCCCCGGCCTGACGGCGGCCGACACGCCGTGGGAGCGACCGCGGCTGTGGAATCATGGCCGCGGTGCCCGCGCGTAAGCGCCTGTTGATTCTCGGCTCGACCGGGTCGATCGGGACCCAGGCGCTCGACGTCACCTCCCGCAGCGAGGAGCTCGAGCTCGTGGGACTGTCCGCCGAGAGCTCCTGGGAGACGCTCGTCGACCAGGCCCAGGCCTTCGGCGTGGACCGGATCGCGCTGGCCGACGTGGACGCCGCCGCCCGTGCCTCCGAGGCGTGGACCGAGGGCCGGGTCCTCGGCGGCCCGGAGGGGCTGGTGCGGCTGGTGGTGGAGTCCGAGGCGGACCTCGTCCTCAACGCCCTCGTGGGCTCCGCGGGCCTGGGCCCCACGGTCGCGGCGCTGGGGGAGGGGATCGACCTCGCCCTGGCCAACAAGGAGTCGCTGGTCGTCGGCGGGGAGCTGGTGACCGCCCTCGCCGAAGCCACCAACGCCCGCATCGTCCCGGTGGACTCCGAGCACACCGCCCTCCACCAGCTGATCTCCGGGCAGCCCCCCGGTGCCGTCCAGAGCCTCACCATCACCGCCTCCGGGGGGCCCTTCCGCGGGCGGACCCGCGCCGAGCTCGAGGAAGTGACCGTCAAGCAGGCCCTCGCCCATCCCACCTGGGCGATGGGGGGAAAGATCACGATCGACTCCGCCACCCTGATGAACAAGGGCCTCGAGATCATGGAGGCCCACCACCTGTTCGGGGTTCCCTACGAGCGGATCGACGTGCTCGTCCATCCCCAGTCGCTCGTCCACGGGATCGCCCACCTCGCCGACGGGGCGATGCTCGCCCATCTCGGCCCCCCCGACATGCGGATCGCGATCTCCTACGCGCTCCACGGCGGAGAGAGCGTCCCGCTTCCCGTGTCCCAGCTCGACCTCGCCCGCATCGGGGAGCTGACCTTCGAGCAGGTCGACCTCGATGCGTTCCCCTGTCTGCGACTGGCCGAAGAGGCCGCCCGCCGGGGTGGCACCGCCCCCTGCATCCTCAACGCGGCCAACGAGGTCGCGGTCCACGCCTTCCTCGACGGGCGCCTTCGCTTCCTCGGGATCCCGGACGTGATCGAGCAGACCCTCGAGCAGCTCGACAGCGAACCGATCCGCTCCTTCGACTCCCTGTACGAGGCCGACCGCCACGCCCGGGAGCTCGCCGGGGATGCCGTCTCCCGGCTGCTGACCCGCTGAGGCCCCGCAGCCGCGCTTGCGCCGCGACGGTTGCTTTGGGTCCCGTTAAGGGGGCCTGCCACACTGGGCCGGTGAGCTGGTTCCTCGCCCTCCTGGGGATCTGCGCCCTGATCGTCCTGCACGAGCTGGGCCATTTCACCGTCGCCAAGCTGGTGGGCATGCGCGTCGAACGGTTCTCGCTGTTCTTCCCGCCCACCATCTTCAAGATCCGTCGCGGCGAGACCGAGTACGCGATCGGCGCGATCCCCGCGGGGGGCTACGTGAAGATCGCCGGCATGAACCCCGAGGAACTGAAGCCGGCGGCCTCACGCAGTGCGGTCGTGAGCGGCCCACCCGTCGCGACCGCCGCCGCCATGGCGGCCTCCGCCGTCGGCTCCGCCCACAGCCATCCGCCGGAAGCCGCGACCGAGGACGAGGACGAGGTCGATCCCGAGTTCCTGCGCCGGGCCTACTACAACCAGCCGGTCTGGAAGCGGGTTGCCGTGATCGCCGCCGGGCCGGCGGTGAACATCTTCATCGCCTTCCTCATCTTCTGGGTGGTCCTGGCGTCGGGCGACCTCGCCGGGGTCGGGAGCATGGAACGGCTCAACCCCTCGATCCGCACGCAGGTGGCGGCCAACTCGGTGGGTGAAGTCGAGAAGCACGCCCCCGCCGCCGGCGTGCTGCGAGCGGGCGACAAGATCCTCACGGTCGAAGGCAGGCCCGCCAACATCGTCTCGACCGAGCAGCGGATCGACCGCCACACGTGTGCCGGCGCCCAGACCCAGGGGTGCCGTGCCGCCACTCCGGTCCACCTCGTGGTGCTCCGCGACGGACACCGGGTGGCGCTGTCGGTGTACCCCCGTTACAACGCCGACTACAAGCGGATGCTGGTGGGCTTCGTGTTCGGAACCGCCGCCAAACACTACGGCGTGCTGGCGGCCGCCGGCCTGTCGGTGCGGGAGATGTGGGGCATGACCACGAGCATGATCTCGAGCCTCGGTCACGCCTTCACCAGCGAAAAGGTCCGCCACGAACTCCACAGCATCGTCGGGATCACCGAAATCGCCCACGAAACGGTGATCGCGGGGGCGGGCTACGCGTTCGTGTTCCTCGGCTTCATCTCGCTGATCCTGGCGGTGATCAACCTGTTCCCGTTCCTGCCCCTCGACGGGGGCCACATCCTCTGGGCGGTGGCCGAGAAGGTCCGCGGGCGGCGGATCTCGCTGACGGCGATGTACCGCTTCAGCTCGGTCGGGATCATCCTGCTGGTGTTCCTGGTCATCAACGGGATCAGCAACGACATCAGCCGCCTGGCGGGCTGACGCTCACCCAGCTCGTCACGAGCGTAGACCTGCGGCATCATAGAATCAGCCCATGGCCTCGAAGCGCCAGATCCACGTCGGTGGCGTAGCCGTCGGCGGTGGTGCCCCGGTCGCGGTCCAGACGATGACCAAGACCGAGACGGCGAACCTCCCCGCCACCATGGCCCAGATCCGCACCGTCGCCGACGCCGGGGCGGACATCGTGCGGGTGGCCGTGCCCCGCGAGCAGGACGCCCAGGCGCTGAAGACGATCGTCGCCGAATCCCCGATCCCGGTGATCGCCGACATCCACTTCAACCACACCCTCGCCCTGAAGGCGATCGAAGCCGGAGCCCACTGCGTGCGCCTGAACCCGGGCAACATCGGCGGTCCCGAGAAGGTGGCCGAGGTGATCGCGCTGGCGAAGCGGACGGGCACCCCGCTGCGGGTCGGCGTCAACTCCGGCTCGCTGCCCAAGCACCTGCGACAGCTCGAGTACGACAACCCCGTGGAGGCGCTCGTCACGGCCGCGCTGGAGACGGTGGCGCTGATGGAGAGCCTCGACTTCGCCAACTTCAAGGTCTCGATGAAGTCCACCTC
>DATJOU010000206.1:0-11911 GCA_035506775.1 Solirubrobacteraceae bacterium
TCGTGGCGACCGCGTCGACGGACCCCTCCCCCAGCCCGCTCGCGCGACAGAAGTGGGCGAACACGTCGAGCGTCGCCAGCGCACGGCCCATCGGCTTCTCGCCGAGCTCGCCGCTGGCCGCGAGGCCTTCGCCGATCCGCACCGGCTCGTAGATCTCGTCGGTCCGCCGCCACCAGCCGTCGCCCGCCATGAACACCACCAGGCGGAAGGAATTCGATCCGAGATCGACCACCGCCAGCCTCTCCCCGGGCTTCATGGCGCCAGCGTATTGGCCCCGGCGGACCCGTCCCCAGGCCCCCTCCGGGGGCGGCCGGCGATCCTGGGAGATCCGCCAATCCGCTGTTTTCGGGGCCCCCCGGACGGGCAATCTTCGACCGTGCCGATCGACCCCGAACACCCGGACCTCGTCAGGCTGCTGCACCTCGATCCCTACGCGGCCCGGGCAGCCCGCCATTGGGTCCGCCGCGTGGACTCGCCCTCCCCGGACCTGCGCGACGCCGTCGCGCTGCTCACCAGCGAGCTCGTCACCCGTGCCGTCAGCTCCGAGCACGAGACCGACGAGGAGATGAGCCTACGGGTGTGGATGCCCTCCGACGTGGTGAGGGTCGAGCTGAGCGTCCCCCGCGAGCAGTTCTTCGACACCGACAACAACCACGCCGAGGACCTGGGCGTGATGGTCCTGGACCGCGTGGCCGATCGCTGGTCGATCCAGCCGAGCGGACCCAGCGTCTCGCTGTGGTTCGAAATCGACCGCCGGCAGGGCGGGAGCGGCTAGCCCGAAGGCAAGGAACCGGGCCCTCCGAGCGGGCGGGTCGGCCGCCGGGAGTCGGGGTGATGGATAGGCGCGGGGCCGGACCTGGAGCGGGCCCGGGAGGGACCCGCCGTGCCCGGCCCGGCAACGCCCCCTGGACGGACCCGGCACGAAAAAAGGGCGCCCCCCGGAGGGGGCGCCCTTTGAGTCATTCCCAATTCGGTTTTCGAGAACCGGGGCCCCGCCCGGAGGGCCCCGTTCTCAGATCCCCGTGGAGAAGGTGCCTACTTGCCTTCTTCTTTCTTTTCCTTGCAGGCTTCCTTCTTTTCCCCGTATTTTTCCTTCAGTTCTTCGTAGCGTTCCTTGAAGGCGGCCGTCTGTTTTTCGGTCTTTTCCTTCTTGGCGCCTTCTTCTTTCTCTTCTTTGATCTTTTCCTTGAAGTCGGTCTTCTTTTCGACGATCCGTTCCTTGTATTCGGTCGCTTTTTCCTTGCAGGCTTCGTACTTTTCCTGAACGGATTCCTTGCCTTCTTCGTATTTTTCCTTGCAGGCTTCGGACTTTTCGCCGAGCTTTTCCTTCAGCGCTTCGTCCTTTTCGGCGAAGGCTTCCTTCTTTTCTTCGATCTTTTCCTTCTTGGCCCCGTTTTCCTTCATTTCTTCGAGGCGTTCGTGCTGTTCTTCCCTCTTTTCGGCCAGGCGTTCCTTGCCTTCAGCAACTTTTTCTTTGCAGGCTTCGTGCTTTTCCTGCGGCGTGCCTTCTGCGTAAACGCCCCCTGCGACGACGGCGGCCATCGCGTAGACGGCGATCAGGCAGAGGGCGAGAATGCTAAAGCGTTTCACGTATCCATCCTCTCTCGTGTGTCCTGATTCGTTCTCTCGCTCTGATCGCCGCCGGTGCCCCCTCAAGCTCTGCACGGGCGCAGACTGACGATCCATGCCTCACGGCGTTGTCCTATAGCGTCGTCCTACTGCGGGTCACCTGACTGCGGTCCGATCCGGACGACAAATCGCGGCGTGTTCCCAGCTCGGAGCGGTCAGAGCACGCCGGGACGGCCGCGAAAGCACGCTGCGCATGCGCAACGGCATCCATGACTCCTGCAGCCCCGGGCACGCCATCCTCCTCCTTGCCTCCTTGGGAAAACTCCGTTCGAGGGACCACAGCGCGGTGCCCCCCACAGCGCGCTTTATACCATGTCGCGCGACGGAGTGCAAAGCCCTTTCTGTTGCGAGATGTTGAATCTTGGTCGGTTTGGGCATAAGGAACTCTTATAGGGTCCTTGGGCGGCGCGAACCCGGGGACCCCGGAAAGCTCTATACCCCGTCGGGCGTCAGACGTACCGGAAGGCGCTTGAGCTGGTTGACGAACATCGCTTCGGCAGCCACCGGCTGGCCGTCGAGCTCGATCCGCGGGTAACGGCGGAGCGTCTCCTCGATCATGATCTGCAGCTCCATCCGCGCCAGCGCGGTACCGAGACAGAAGTGCCGGCCGCCGGCACCGAAGGCCTGGTGCTCGGGGTTGCGGTGGATGTCGAACCGGTCCGGATCCTCGTAGCGGCTCTCGTCGCGGTTGGAGGACACGTACCACATGACCACCTTCTCCCCCTTCTTGATCTGGGCTCCGCCCAACTCCGCATCCCTCGTGGCCGTGCGGCGGAAGTGGGCGAAGGCAGGGAACATCCGCAGCGCCTCCTCCACCGCCCCCGGGACCAGCGACGGGTCCGCCACCAGCTCGTCCCGCTGGGACGGGTCTTCCATCAGCGCCCGCATCCCGCTGCAGTAGGTCGCCTTGGTCGAGTCGTTCCCGGCCAGGATCAGCAGGAAGAACCCCGACACCATCTCGGTCTCGTCCAGTTTCTCGCCCTCGACCTCGGCGTGGACCAGCACGCTCGTGAGATCGTCGGTCGGGTTCTCGCGGCGTTCGGCGATCAGCTTGCCGCAGCGCTCGAACAGTTCCGGGAGGTCATGCTCGATCACCCCCTCGATGCCTTCGGGGGCGAGGTCGGGGTCGTCCGGGGCCATGGAGGCGTTGCAGATACGGGCCCAGATCGCGTCATCCTCAGGTGGGGTGCCCATGAAGCTGTGGATCACCCTCGAGACCACCGGCTGGGCGACCTCGCTGACCAGGTCGCAGGTCTCACGACCCTCGAGGCGGTCCAGCACGTCGCGCACTATCGCGCGAATGTTGCCTTCGTGGTCGGCGATCCGCTTCGGCGTGAAGCCACGCTGGAACAGCGCCTTGATCTTGTCGTGCCGGGGCGGATCCATCCCGATGAACATGCCGCGCACGATCTCCAGCGGGAAGATCTCCGCGAACACGGTGACCCCGCCCAGGTACGAGGAGTAGGTCTCCCAGTCGCGGCTGACGGCGTGCACGTCGTCAGCCGTCGTCACCGACCAGAAGCCCGCCTCGTCCGGGTACTGGTCGATGCGCTCCGACCAGTGCACCGGGCACTTGCCGCGCATCTCCTTGAACAGCTCATACGGGGGGCCGTCCTTCCACAGCTCGCCGGACGCCAGCTCGACGCCCTCAATCCCCGGTTCGACGGTCGCCATGTGATGCCCCTCTCCTTCGGATACCAGTCCGTCGCGGACTGTACTCCCCGTGGCGCGGCGGCGAGTGCGCGCCCGGTTCGGGGTGGCGCGAGGCCCCCCGGGCGCACGCCCGGGGCCGTGCGATCATCCGCCGCGAGATGAGCGACCCGGGGGCCGAGGAAGCCCAGCTTCGCGAGCAGGACCTGCGCGGGAGCTGGCTCGAGCAGCTGCGGGCGTGGCTCGAGGATGCGACGGCGGCGGGGATCCCGGAACCGAACGCGATGGTTCTCGCCACGGCCGACGCCGGGGGGCGGCCCGCGGGGCGGACCGTCCTGTTGAAGGGGCTCGACGAGCAGGGCCTCGTCTTCTACTCCAACCGCGGCTCCCGCAAGGGTCGCGAGCTGGCCGAGAACCCGCGCGTGGCGGCGGTGTTCCCGTGGTATGAGCTGCGCCGCCAGGTGATCGTGGAGGGCTCGGTCTCGATCGTCCCCGAGGCGGTCTCGGACGAGTACTTCGCGAGCCGCCCTTATCGCTCGCGCATCGGCGCGCTGGCCAGCCACCAGTCGAGCGTGATCGGAGACCGCGGGGAGCTCGAGGCGGCCGCCGCGGAGCTGGAGCGGCGTTACCCCGCGGGCGGGGAGGTCCCGCGTCCGCAATGGTGGGGCGGGTTCCGGATCGAGCCCGATGCCGTCGAGTTCTGGCAGGGCCGTCGCGACCGCTTGCACGACCGCCTGCGCTCCCGGTGCGAGGGCGGCGGCTGGGTCGTGGAGCGGCTGTCGCCGTAGCGGCGACGGGCTAGATGGTTGATTCGCGGAGCGGCGCCATCACCTGGCCGGCGAAACCGCGACCGTGAGGTCGTGCGCGCGGATCAGGTCGGACGCCTTTTTCCAGCACACGTCCTGCTCCTCCGGGTAGCTCGTGGAGACGCCCTTGGCGATCAGTCCCTCGACCTTCTTCGCCGCCCGCGCGGCGACACCGGAGATGGGACCACCCTCGCGTGCCCGCGGCGGCTCGCCCTCGGGGCGGCCGCGACGCTGGCCGGCTCCACGCCCGGCGCGGTGCTCGGGGGGCGCTTCACCTGGATGCTCATTCAGGAACACGCGCAGGGCGCTGACCGTCCACGGCAGTCCCGACGGGCTCTCCTCGCGCTCGATGAAGCGGGCGAACTCGGCGCCGCTGCGCCACCGCCCCGACACCTGGGCGACCCTCGCGAGGCTGTAGCTGGGGATTTCGTACACGTGTACGAAATCGCCCAGCCAGCGAAGCACCTGGCGGTACTGGTCGAGCGCCCCGTAGCTGATGCCGACCTCGGCGGCGAAGTCCGACAGCGTCCTCCCGGCCGCCCCCCGGCCGTGTTGGGGCACCACGTCGAAGGACGCGAGCGCCGCTTCCATCTTTCCCTCGAAGGTCTTGCTCAGTGCGCCGCGTGCGCGTGCCACCGCCGCCCGCCACACGATCAGCTCATCGCCGGTCCGCTCCTGTCCGGCGAGTGCGGTCTTGGTGATCACGGTTCGCAATCCTAGTCTCGGCCAGGACGGCACGTTCCCGCTTCTCCCGCTCGTTAGGCAGATTCCCGGCGCGCGAGGCGACCGCGCCGATGTGAGCGGCGCGTCAGCCGGCGGGCGCCGGCGCCGGGTCGTCCCGGAT
Source organism: Solirubrobacteraceae bacterium (assembly GCA_035506775.1). Classification (GTDB taxonomy): domain Bacteria; phylum Actinomycetota; class Thermoleophilia; order Solirubrobacterales; family Solirubrobacteraceae; genus Palsa-744. The sequence goes on from DATJOU010000206.1 coordinate 4,930, forward strand.
CACCACCGTGTCGGCGACGGGGATGATCTCGTCGGCCGCGAGGTCCGCGAGCGAGGCATGCGCGCGGATCGCCTCGGGACTGGTGGCCTGGTAGATGCACACCGTTCCGACACGGCCGTCGGGCTCGTCGACGACGTAGCTGCGGATCCAGCGGATGTCGTCGCTCATCTGCTCGTCGCCGACCGTTTTCGAGCGCCCGGCGGCCGCGCTCAGCTCGTCACCGGATGCCCACGCCGAGCGCCTGAGGATTACGTATGTGTTCATCGTGCCCTCCTGTTTCGCCATTCGCGGATGAAGCTGCTGAGGGCGACGACGCTACCTGCGGTCCGGCCGTGGCTATGTGACATGTCTCCAAGAAAGCCCGGCAGGACTAGCCCGATTAGGGCATCGACGCGGAGCGCCCTCGACGGCTTAGGATCTCCCGGCCGTGTCCGAGCTGCTGATCGTCGAAGACCCCGCACCGCACGTCCGGCGGCTGGTGCTCAACCGTCCCGAGCAGCTCAACACGATGACCGCCGAGCTGTGCGAGGCGCTGCACGTCGAGCTTCGCAGGGTGGCCGCCGAGCGGTCGGTGCGCGTCGTGATCCTGACGGGCGCGGGCCGCGGCTTCTGCGCCGGGCTCGACCTTCACGGCTACGGCGCGGCGCCGGGCAACGAAGGCAGCGACGAACCCCGCAACCGGCTCGCCAACCAGCAGCACATGTCGAGCCTGATCCTCGAGCTGCGGGCTTTGCCCCAGCCGGTGATCGCGGCCGTCAACGGCCCCTCCGCCGGCTTCGGGCTCGCGCTCGCGCTCGGCTGCGACATCCGCTACGCCGCCGAGGAGGCCGTCTTCAGGGTGGCCTTCCTGAACATCGGAGTCTCGAACTGCGACATGGGCACCAGCTGGCTGCTGCCGAGGCTGATCGGGGCCTCCCGCTCGCACGAGCTGATGCTCACCGGACGGCGCTTCGACGCCGCCGAGGCGCAGCGCATCGGGCTGGTCGCCGACGTCGTGCCCGGGGCAGAGCTCGAGGCCCGTGCGCTGGAGGGTGCCGGTCAGATCGCCGGACTGGCCCCCTGGGGCGTGCGGCTCACCAAGCAGGGGATGTGGGCGGCGCTGGAGGTGTCCTCCGAGCGGGCGGCGGTCGAGTACGAGGACCGTCAGCAGATCATGGCCACCTTCGGAGCCGCCCCACCGGAGGCGGTGAGCGCCTTCCTGGAGAAGCGCCCCCCGAGCTTCGAGGACTAGCGCCGCCTCCACGCGATAACCCCGCAACTTGCGTCTTTGGATGCCCGACTTCAAGGATTGCCCCGGCGGGACAGCCGGGATAGGCTCGCCGCGGCTCCCCGGCATTAGGGCGTATGCCCCCGAGCAGCCACGCGCTACCCCCTTGCGGCGTGGCGTGCCGGGGAGCCGCCCAAGCGGCTAAGGACCCCCAACAGCGGGACCTCCGCCGCAAGGATGGCGGAGGTCCCGCGGGGGCTAGGGCCGGATGGGGTGTCCGGCCCCGCGGATGGCTCAGGACACCGAGAGCCTTCCGACGGGTTCGGGGCGCTCAGGAGACCGCGAGCGTGCCAACAAAGGTGCCTTTCTTGACGGGCTTGCCGTTTTTGCGTTCGCCGCAGTGGTGTGAACCGGTGAAGGTCTCGGTGATCGAGCCGCTGATCGAGCCGCCGGCGAACGGGCCGGTTTCGACAAGGCCGCTGAGCAGCTCGTCGGACCCTTCGGTGACGTTCACGCTGAACGTCCCCTGCGAGTTCTTGCCCGGCTTGGTCTTCAGGGCGACGCTGTCCCCTTCGGACCCGGCGCCCACGCCGCCATCGCTCAGCGCTTCGCAGCCGATCGCTTCGGCGGTCTCGAAGTGGGCGACGAACTTGCCCGACTTGACTCTGCTTTCGTTGCTTTCGCAGCCGGCGAGCGTGCCCTTGACCGTCACGTTCTGTACCTGCGGTTCGCTCGTTATGCCCGGCGAGAGCTTGATTGACCCGCCCGCGTTGCAGGACGTGCTGGCGGCGCTCGCGGAGGCCGCAGTGCCGGCCAGCGCCAGCGCAGCCATCGTCCCGGCCAGTACCGCCAGTCTCATTGCCCGCATGTGTTCCTCCTTGTCGTGTTTTCGGGTGGCGGGAAGCAATCCGTGACGCACACCTCTGGTCCGCCCGCCTCTATCTCTTAGAACGCTCCCGGCGGGCGAAGGTTGGAGGCGATCGGATCTCCGCGCGGGTGGCCCCGGAAGCCCTACTGGACGACGATCTCGAACGGCGTCGTGATGTTCGCCGAGTTGTCGGCGTTGAAGCCGTTGACCTGGATCCCCACCTTTCCACCTACCGCGATGCAGTCGCCGGGGGCGCTAGCGAAGTTGACGTCTTCGTTCACGTCCGCGGTGACCACGGCGACGGTGGCTTTGCTGACTTCGATCGAGGATTCCAGATACACGCAGGTGGCCTCGGTCGACGCGGTCAGGGCTTCGGCGACCCCCCGGGAGCCGGGTTCGATCAGGGCCTTGTGGCCGACGACGCCGGTCGGCGCGATCACCGCGAAGGCGCGGGCCTCTCCGGGCGGGCCGGTTTCGCCCGTCGCGCCGGTCGGACCCGTCACTCCCCTGAGTCCGGTTTCGCCTCTGGCCCCCGCTTCCCCCCGGAGGCCCGCCGGGCCGCCCGATCCGGTGCGACCCGTGAGCCCGCGCGCGCCCGTCCTGCCCTTGAGCTGCTTGAGGACCTTGGGGCTGATCTGCTTCGTCGAGCTGATGAGGAAGTGGTTCGCCGCCACGGCCGCCCCGCTCATGGCGAACACGAGGGCAAGCGTGGCGAGGACGTTCGCGTAGCTCAGGCGCCGGCGTATCGACCACACGTCCCAGCACTACCCGGCGCGGGGAGTCCCCTAACGACGCCGGCCGCGGCGGACCGCTTGCTCGCTCGGCGGCCGTCGCGGTGCGGCGAGTGGGCCCGCCTGGACTCGAACCAGGGACCTACCGATTATGAGTCGGCAGCTCTGACCAACTGAGCTACGGGCCCGTCACGGCCGTGCACCACGAGGGGTCGGCCGCGCCTCGGGGACGCTACCAGCGAGATATGGGATGCTCCCGCCGCCGTCGCTCGGCGCTCTGCCCGGCGGCGTCCACTACTGGCCACACCAACGAGGGAGACACGGCATGGCGGCAGCACGGGCAGCGATTGTGACGGGGGCCTCCAGCGGCATCGGGCTGGCGATCGCGAAGGTACTCGGCGAAGAGGGCCACGCCCTCACGATCGCCGCGCGCCGTCCCGAGAAGCTCGAGGCCGCCGCCGAGGGCCTGCGGGGAGAAGGGTTCGAGCTGCAGTCCCTGGCCGCCAACCTCGGCGACGAGGCCGAGGTCAAGCGGGTGGTCGACGCCCACCGAGACCGCTACGGACGGCTCGACGTGCTCGTCAACAACGCCGGCGTCGGCGTCGGCGCGGCCGTGGGCGAGATGCAGACCAAGTTCATCGACCTGCAGCTCAACATCAACCTGCGCTCGATCTTCCTCTTCTACCGGGAAGCCGTGCCGATGCTCAAGCAGGCGGGCGAGGAGCATCGCAACGCCCTGGTCGTGAACACCTCCTCGATCTCTGGGAAGCGGGGTGAGGGCTGGCTGTCGGTGTACTCCGCCACCAAGCACGGCGTGGTCGGGTTCACCGAAGCGATGAACAAGGAACTCGGGGGCGACGGCATCAAGTCCACCGCCCTGTGTCCGGCGTTCGTGGACACCCCGATGACCGACTTCGTCAAGGAGCACGTCGCCGCCGACACCATGATCCGCCCCGAGGACGTGGCGGAGTCGGTCCGCTACATGCTGAAGCTGTCCCCGGCCTGCGTGATCCCGGAGCTCATGTTCGTACGGCCGGGCGACGCTCTGTAGCGGGCGCCCGCCCGGACCCGGATGCGGGCCCACGGCGCGGCAGCCGCCGGGCCCGGATCTCGCCCCGCGGGTCGAGCACGCGAAACGCGGAGCCCACCCGGCGCAGGCTCCGGCTGCGCAGCTCGCGGTGCTCGGCGATGGCCCGGTCGAGCTCGAGGCCGTCGATGCTTTCGAGGCTGTCCTGCAGCTGGGAGACGAGGATCGACAGCTCCCTGTCGGTGGCCACCTTGGCCTTCCCGCGCGCGCGCGTGAAGCGATCCCACGAGCGCGCGAAGGAGAGGAAGTCGGTTCGGCCACCCCGGCGGTGGGCGGCGAGCATCGGGCACACCCCTCCGTTCTCGTCCACGTAGGCGCCCGAGATCACGCGGTCGCTCTCGCGGACCCCGGCGAGCATCGCTTCGCGGGTTGCCACCGGCATGCAGTCGATCGCCAGGCGCAGACCGGTCAGCTGACCGGTCTGGCGGCTGGAGCGGGGGCGGCGCTTTCGCATAGGGTGTGGCCTCCGGGGGCTTCGGGAGCCCGCGGGCGGAGGGCCGGCCAAGCGTAGGGCAAGCCGTCCCCACCAGCCAAGAAATCCCTGCGCCTGAAAGGAAACTTGCGGATGAAGCTCGGCGTGCACATCGGTTACTGGGGGATGGGCCTCAGCTCGGAGGACCAGCTCACGATCGTGCAGGAGGCCGAGCGCCTCGGGTACGACTCCGTGTGGGCCGCGGAGGCCTACGGGTCCGACGCGGCCACGGTGCTCGGGTGGCTCGCCGGGCAGACCTCGAAGATCCGGCTCGGCTCGGGGATCTTCCAGATGCCGGCCCGCTCGGCGGCGATGACGGCCATGACGGCGGCCACGATCGACCAGCTCTCGAATGGCCGCATGCTGCTCGGGATCGGCTCCTCCGGTCCCCAGGTGGCCGAGGGGTGGCACGGCCAGCGGTTCGCCAAGCAGCTTCAGCGCACCCGCGAGTACGTGGCGGTCCTGAGGATGGCGCTCGCCCGCGAACGGGTGGACTTCCAAGGGGAGACGTTGGAACTCCCCCTCCCCGACGGGCCCGGCAAGGCGTTGAAGCTGACGATCTCGACCGTCCAGGAGCAGATCCCGATCTACATCGCCGCGATCGGTCCGAAGAACACCGCCCTGGCCGGGGAGATCGCCGACGGCTGGATCCCCACCCTGTTCTCCCCGGAGCACGTCTCCGAGCTGCGTCCGCTGCTCGAAGAAGGGGCCGCCCGCTCGGGCAAATCGCTCGACGGCTTCGACATCGCCCCCACTGTCAGCGTGAACGTGACCGACGACCTCGAGTCCGCCCGCGACAGCATGCGCCCGTTCATCGCCCTGTACGTGGGCGGGATGGGGTCCCGCAAGCAGAACTTCTACAACCAGCTCGTGTCCCGGTACGGGTTCGAGGGCGACGCGAAACGGATCCAGGACCTATACCTCGAAGGCAAGCGCGAGGAGGCGATGGCGGCGATCCCCGACGCGCTGATCGACACCGTCTCGCTGTGTGGGCCCCCCGACCACGTTCGCGAGCGCCTCGCCGTCTACCGGGACGCCGGGGTCGGCACCCTCGGCGTGACCCCCACCGCCTTCACCGCACCGGACCGCCTGGAGCAGCTGCGCCTGGTGGCCGAGCTGGCGGCATAAGGACGGCTCCAGGGCCCACCGTGGGCGCCCCGCCGGGAGCCGACGAGCCCGCACCGCGGCGCCGGCGGTTCCTGCTGGGCGCCTTCGGCGACCCCGGGCACGCGTTCCCGATGATCGCGCTGGGGCGCGCCTTGCTCCGCCGTGGCCACGACGTCTCGCTGCAGACGTGGACCCGCTGGAGCGAGCACGTGAGGGCGGAGGGCATCCGTTTCCTGCCCGCCCCGGAGTACAGGGTCTTCCCCACCGGCTCCGAGCCGCTTGACTTCTACGAGGCGGTCATCCAGGCGACCCGTGACACCCTCCCGGCCGTCCGCGAGCTGGAACCCGAGGTGGTGGTGGCCGACATCCTCACGCTCGCACCGGCGCTGGCGGCCGAGCTGGCCGGGGTGCCGCTGGCGACCCTCATCCCCCACGTGTACCCCCACGCCGGCGAGGGCTTTCCGGTGTACTCGATCGGCGCACGCATGCCACGCGGACGGATCGGCCGCCGGCTCTGGAACGTCGCTCAGATGCCGGTCGCAAAGGGCCTCGAGCGGGGCCGGCGGGAGCTGAACGGCACCCGCACCGAGCTCGGCCTGCCGCCGCTGGAGCACGTCCACGGCGGCATCAGCCGCGAGCTCGCGCTCGTCGCCACCCTGCCCCAGCTCGAGTACCCCCGCAGCTGGCCCCGGTGGGCACACGTCGTGGGTCCGCTCATGTGGGAGCCACCGGCGACCGAGGTCCCGATCCCACCCGGCGAGGACCCGCTCGTGCTGGTGGCGCCATCCACCGCCCACGACCCCGAGCTGCGCCTGGTGAGGGCCGCACTCGAGGGGCTCGCCGGGCTGCCGGTGCGGGTGCTGGCGACCTACAACGGACGCCTCCCGCGGCGACCGCTGTGGGTTCCGGAGAACGCCACCGTGGTGGAGTGGCTGTCCTACTCCCGCACGATGCCCGATTGCGAGGTGGTCGTCTGCCACGCCGGCCACGGCACGCTCGTCCGCGCCCTGACGAGTGGAGTTCCTGTGCTCGCGTGTCCGTCGGTGGGCGACATGAGCGAGAACGCCGCCCGGCTCGACTGGGCCGGTGCCGGCGTGAGGATCCCCCAGCGGCTGCTCGGACCGCGGTCGGTCCGGGTGGGCGTCGAGCGGATCCTCGGGGACCGCTCGATCGCCGAGCGGTCCCGGGAGATGGCCGCCTGGTCAGCTCATCACGACAGCGGCCGCGCGGCGGCGGAGCTGCTCGAGTCGATGCCGGCCCCGGCGGCGTCACCGCCGGCGAGCCGCACCTCTACCGTCACCTGACCGTCCGCTTCACGCGCCCGCGCCCGCGCCGGCAGCTCACGCCCGCCCAGGACCACGCTCACGTCGGCCTCCTCGCGCAGGTTGCGCCACCAGCGCTTGCGCTCGGGCCACATCACCGGGATCTCGAGCACGCTGTCGCTTCGCTGGTACATCACCGGGAGGGTGTAGGAGCGTCCGCTCACCCGCCCGGTGACCGTGATCAGCGC
>DATJOU010000207.1:0-6754 GCA_035506775.1 Solirubrobacteraceae bacterium
CCCGCGGCGGCGGCCCGAGCGACCACCTGCACCAGCTCCTCGCGACTGCGGGGAGCGACCTGTTCCACGGGGGAGCAGGTCTGGTCCCCCGCCCAGTTGCTCCAGCTCACAGGAAGCTCCGGCCCTCGCCCCGGTAGGTGGGCAGCTCGTCGGCGATCTCCGACCCTGCCAGCAGGTACAGCCGGTCGAAGTGCTCGCACAGCTCTCCCGCCTTGACGTGGCGGAAGTACACGCGGTCCCCGAGCCGCAGCGCCGAGGCGGCCGCGCCGTGAAGCGGCGTCTGCACCTCCCCCGTCCCCTCCAAGCCGTCCAGCTCGAGACCCTCGGGCAGGTACGGGCGGGGCATGCGATCGCGAGCGCCTACGCCGGAGGCCAGGTAGCCCCCGCCCAGGACGGTCACCGTCTGCGGCCCAGGGCGGCGCGAGACGGGCATCGCGAACATCGCCGCCGGCTGCAGGCTGAAGGCGCGAAAGCCGTCGAACAGCAGCGGCGCGTAGAAGCCCGAGCCGGCCGTCGCCTCGGTGATCGCGGGCTCGGACGCGACCAGCTGCAGGTCGCCGGTGCCGCCCGCGTTGACGAGCTCCAGGTCGGCCAGCTCACGGACCGCGGCGATGGCCGCCGCCCGCCGGCGGCGGAGCTCCCGATAGGAGACGCTCTGCATGCCGTGGATCAGCGAGGATCGCAGCCTTCCGCCGGAGGGCCCGTCGCCGACCCCGGCGATGTGACCCTCGTAGCTCATCAGGGCCACGAGCGAGAAGGTGCCGCGGCGGCAGATGTCCTCGGCCAGGGCGCGCGCCTGGGCGACCGTGTGCACCGGAGTCCGCTTGGGCCCGACCTTCAGCCGCCCGCCGGCCACCCACAGCGACGCGTCGAAGTCCAGGCACACGCGCACCGGGCCCTCGCCGGCCACGGCGGCTTCGATCAGGTCGAGGTGCTCGGTCGAGTCGACCATCACGATCGGGGCCCCCTGAGGCTGCTCGCGGGTGCGCTGGGCCAGCGCCCTGAGCGCGGTGCGGTCGACGCTCGGGTAGGCGAGCAGCAGGTTCTCGGATCCGGTTTCGTCCAGCCACAGGGTCTCCGGGAGGGTGTAGGTGAGCTGGCCGCGGAACCCCGGATAGCGCTCGAGCAGCAGCCGCTGCATCCCGCGGCAGCGCAACGACTTCGAGGCCAGCCGGATCGGCTTGCCCGCCGCCCGTCCGAGCATCTCGCCGGCGTTGGAGTGCAGGGCGTCGAGGTCCACGAACGCGAACGGCGCCTCGAGGCCCTCGAAGGCACGCGTGTAGCGGGCCAGGCGCCCGGCCGGGTCGAGGCTCGCCGGCGTGCCTGCGCCGGTGCTCGTGCTCGTGCTCGACGTCCCCATCGCAGCGACACTAGCGCCGCGCCGTGGCTCGCGTGAGGGAGACGCCGCACGGCCGGGTCGCTCGCGCATAGCCTGTGGGCAGTGTCCCCTGACCTTCTCGACCAGAGTCCCGCCCGCCCGACCGCCGACGATCGGACGCTGCGGGAGGCGGTGGAGGGGCTGGCCCGGTTGGACCGGACCCCGTGCTCGGCCGGCGAGCTCGAGGCGGCACGGTGGATCGCGGCTCGGTTCCGGGGCGCCGGGATCGGCGAGGTGGCCGAGGAGCAGGAGCCCAGCTGGGGCTCGTTCGTGCCGCAGATCACGGGGCTCGGAGCGCTCGGCGTGGCGGCGGCGCTGCTGGCCGTCCGCGGCCGCCGGCTTGCGGCCACGTGCTGTGCGGTGCTGGCGGCGGCCGGCATCGTGGACGAGGCCCAGAACGGACCCCGGCTGTTGCGGCGGGCGGTCCGCCGGCGCCGCAGCACGCTCAACGTGGTCGCGCGGATGGGCGACCCGCGAGCCGAGCGGACGCTGGTCGTTCACGCTCACCACGACGCGGCCCAGACCGGTCGCTTCTACGACCAGAGCCTGATGATCGCCCTGCACCGGCGCCGGCCGCAGCTGACCGCGAGGCTGAAACGGCAGCTGCCGCAGTGGTGGCTGGGGCTGCTGGCCCCGCTGGGGGCGCTCGCCACCAACGTGCTCCGTCGCCGCTCGCCGGCACTCCTCGGCGGGCTGCTCGGGTCGCTCGCGGTCGCCGCGGCTGCCGACATCTGGCGCAGCCCGACGGTCCCCGGAGCCAACGACAACCTCTCGGGCGTGGCGGCCCTGCTGGCGCTCGCAGAGATGGTGGGCGAGCACCCGCTCGGTGACCTGCGCCTGCTGCTCGTGTCCTGCGGCGCCGAGGAGACCCTCCAGGACGGCATCCGCGCCTTCGTGGCCTCCCACCGCGACGAGCTCGACCCGCAGCGGACGTGGTTCCTGAACCTCGACGGGGTCGGGTCTCCGAACCTGCTGATGCTGGAGGGCGAGGGACCGATCTGGATGGAGGAGCACACCGGCCCCGACTTCCGTGACCTGATCGCGGAGCTGGCCGGCGAGCGGGGGATCGAGCTCGAGCGCGGGCTGCACGCGAGGGCCTCCACCGACACGGTGATCCCGAGTCGGGCCGGCTATCCGAGCGCGTTCATCGGCTCGATCACCGACTGGCGGCTACCCGCCAACTACCACCTCATGTCCGACACCCCCGAGAACCTCGACTATGGCGCCGTGGCCCGCGCGACGGAACTCGCCTATGGCGTCGGGGCGCGGCTCGCGGCCCGCCCGGCCGTGCACCCGCGTCACCCGTAGGGCCCCCCCAAGCACTCCCCCGATGCTCAAGACCGCAGTCATCGTCGTGGCGATCGCAGTCGTGGGCTGGGGGGTGGCGGCGATCGCCACCGGCTCGCCCGGGCTGGGACTCGAATCCGGCGGCGGCGCGACCTCGGCCGACGCCACCGCGCCGCAGTGCCTGCCTGCTACCACGGTGGGCTCGGCCGAAGTGGCCGGTGTGCGCGTGTCGTCGGCTCCGGGAAGCGTGGCCGCCAACCCGCACACGACGGTCAGCCTGCTCGGCGCGACCCCGGCACAGATCAGTGGCCTCTCCGTCGAAGGCTCCAGCAGCGGCCGTCACGAAGGTCACCTGGAGGCCTACTCGCAGGGCGACGGCGCGAGCTTCCTGCCGGACACGCCGTTCCGGGCCGGTGAGCGGGTCACGGTGAGGGCGCAGATCGCCGGGTCGCCGGCGAGGCGGCTGAGCTACAGCTTCCGCGTGGACACGCCCGTGGAAACGAAGGGGATCTCGTCGTTCCCCAACCCGGCCGCCGCCGGGGCGGACGTGCTCAGCTTCTACACCCTGCCCGGCGCGCACCCGCCGGCGCTGACGGTCACGACGCCCGACCGCGACCCCGGTGCGGGCGACATCCTCACCACCAACGGCCCGGGCCCGGGCCAGTACGGGCCGCTGATCTACACGTCCAGCGGACGGTTGGTGTGGTTCGAACCGCTGTCCGGCGGTCAGGTGGCGGAGGACCTCAACGAGCAGACCTTCGAAGGGCAGCGGGACCTGACCTGGTGGAAGGGGAGGGTCCTGTCGCTCGGCTTCGGCCAGGGCGAAGACATCGTGATGAACTCCCGCTACCAGGTGGTGGCGCGGGTGCACGGGGGCAACGGACTGCAGGCCGACCTGCACGACTTCCAGCTCGTGCCCGGGGGCGTCGCCTACATCACCGCCTACAACCCGATCCACTGCGACCTGACCGCGGCCAAGGGCAAGCGCAACGGGGCGATCGTCGACACGGCGATCCAGGAGATCGACATGAAGACCGGCCTCGTGCGCTGGGAATGGCACAGCCTCGATCACGTGGGGGCCAACGAGTCGGAGGCGGAAGTGCCCAGCGACTCGACCCCATGGGACTACTTCCACCTGAACTCGATCGACCCCGAGCCGGGCGGCAACCTGCTGATCTCGGCCCGCAGCACATGGGCCGCCTACCTGCTCCAGGGCGGCAGCGGGCGGATCCTCTGGCGCCTGGGGGGGACCGACAGCTCGTTCAAGATGGGACCCGGGACCAGCATGGCCTGGCAGCACGACGGGCGGATGCTCCCCGACGGGGAGCTGACGTTCTTCGACGACGGCTCGAACCCCCCCATCCACCACGAGTCGCGAGGACTGCGAATCGCCCTCGACACGAAGCACAAAACCGCCCGGCTGGTGTTCGCCTACACCCACCCGAACCCACCGCTGCTGGCGGCCAGCCAGGGCAACATGCAGACGCTCCCGGACGGCAATGCGCTGCTCGGCTACGGCGGCGTGCCGGCGATCAGCGAGTACGCCCCCCAGGGCGCGCTGCTCTTCGACGCACATATGCCCTTCGACATGTCCTTCTACCGCGCCTTCCGTTTCCCCTGGCAGGGACAGCCGGCGGATCCGCCGGCGCTGACGGCGAGCCTCAACGACACCGGCGAAGAGACGATCGTGCACGCCAGCTGGAACGGCGCCACCGGGGTGGCCTCGTGGCGCGTGCTGGCGGGCTCGTCCGCGGGCTCGCTGACGTCCCGCAGCGTGATCCCCTCACAGAGCTTCGAGAGCTCGCTCACGCTCCCCGTGCGCTACGCCTACGTGGAGGTCCAGGCGCTCGACGCCTCGGGTGGCACGCTCGCGAGCTCAAAGCCCGAGCGGGTGGTGAGCTACGCCGCGTCGCTCTGAGCCGCCGCCCGCCGGAGGCGTGCGCGCCGGCGCACCTCAGTAGTGCGGACTGGTCTTGTGTTTCTTCGTCGTCGTGGTCGGCGTCGTGGTCGGCTTCGTCGACGGGGTGCTGCTCGTGGACGAGTTGCTTTTGCCGCCGCAGGCAGCCAACACGAAGGTGATGGCTAGCGCTGCCAGGAGCGTTAGCATGGCGGTCAGTGGCAATCTGCGCATCGGCCGGGCTCCCATCGTCACTCGAGGGCTCGGGCGCCCACCCTACCAGGCGCTCCCGGCGCCCCCGCCGGCCCATTCCGAGGCAATGAGCGTCGAGACCGCCGCGACCCCGAGGGCGCCGGAGCTGCCCTCGGACGGCGCCGCGCGAAGCTCCTCCTCGCAGTGGCTGCTGGTCGTCTGCTGCGTGGCCCAGTTCATGGTCATCCTCGACCTCAGCATCGTCAACGTGGCGCTGCCGCACATCCAGTCGGACCTCGGGTTCAGCAATCCGGGGCTGCAATGGGTGGTGGACGCCTACGCGATCACGTTCGCCGGCTTCCTGATCCTCGGCGGCCGCGCCGCCGACCATTTCGGGCAGCGGCGGACGTTCGTGCTGGCGCTGCTGCTGTTCGGCGTGGCGTCGCTGTTCGGTGGGGTCGCGCCGAGCCAGGGGGTGCTGATCGGGGCGCGCGCCCTGCAGGGCTTCGCCGGCGCGCTGATGGCGGCCTCCTCGCTGGCGATCATCACGGCCTCGTTCGCGCCCGGCCCGCCCCTGCACCGGGCGATCGGGATCTGGGCCGCCATGAACGGCCTCGGCGGTGCCGCCGGCGTGCTGCTCGGCGGGATCATCACGGAATTCCTCAGCTGGCGGTGGGTGCTGCTGATCAACCCCCCGATCGCGATCGCCGCGGCGTTCGTGGCCTGGACGGTGGTGACCGAACGCCGCGGCACGCGGGGTGAGGTCCCGTTCGACATCGCGGGCGCGCTGACCCTGACGCTCGGGCAGATGGTGCTCGTGTTCGGGGTCGTCGAAGCGGGGCTGAAGGGCTGGAGCTCGTTCGCCGCGATCGGCCCGATCGTGCTCGGGGTGCTGCTGCTGGTCGGCTTCGGCGTGATCGAGTCACGGATCGCGAAGGCGCCGCTGATCCCCTTCAAGGAGCTGACCCAGACGCTGAAGAACGCGAACACGATCGTGCTCCTGTTCAGCTCGGCGCTGTTCCCGATGTGGATCCTGAGCACCCTCTACCTGCAGCAGGTGCTCGGGCTCACGGCGCTCGACACGGGGCTGTTGTTCCTGCCGATGACGCTCACGATCATGGTCGTGGCCCGCAGCGCGGGACGGCTGGTGAGCGCGCTCGGGGTGCGAGAGGTGCTCGGCAGCGGCCTGATCATGATGACCGTGGGGCTGCTGCTGCTGACGCGGATCGCCCCCAGCGGCAGCGGGATCGTGTACGTGATGATCCCCGGGATCCTGGTCGCGGCGGGGATCGCGCTGTCGATCGTGCCCTCGACGATCGCCGCCACGCAGGGCTCCAAGCCCGGACAGGCCGGGCTCGCCTCCGGACTGGTGAACACCTCGCGACAGGTCGGCGGCGGCCTCGGCCTGGCGGTGCTGATAACGCTCGCCACGCAGAGGACCTCGAACCTGATCGGCGCGGGCGAGCAGGTCGACCAGGCGCTCACGCACGGGTTTCGCCTGGCCTATCTGATCGGCGCGGTCCTGTGCGGGCTGGCGGCCCTCATGACCTTCCTGACCATGCCCCGCGGCGAAGCCGCGCGGCGCCCCGCGCGGCTGATGGCGCTGGCGGTCGGGGGCGTGCTGGCGCTGTTCCTCGGCCTCACCGCAGCGTTCGCCGGCAACAAAGGCCCGCCGCTCGGGCAATACAGCATGGACGGCGCCTACACGTTCGTATCGGCGCCCTCGCTGCACCCACCCGAGATCAAAATCGGCGCCCACGCGCCAGCCTCCCAGCTGGCGCCCGGGTACATCTTCGCGACCAACTTCCTGGACCTCAACGAACCGCCGATCGTCGGGCAGAGCGGTCCCCTGATACTCGACCGCCAGCTGCAGCCGGTGTGGTTCCAGCCGGTTCCCGAACAGGTCGTCGCGGCCGACCTCAGCCTGCAGAGCCTCCACGGCAAGCCCGTGCTGGCGTGGTGGCAGGGCAAGGTCACCAGCACGGGAGCCACCGAAAGCG
>DATJOU010000208.1:0-4176 GCA_035506775.1 Solirubrobacteraceae bacterium
TGCAACAGGGGGCTCAACAGAGTCGGAGGAGAATATGCCTCAAGCCGAGCAACTGACGATCAAACAGACCCCCACCGGAGATTGGAGCGTGCAGCGGGGAGCCACCCACCTGACGGGTGCGGCCACCCGCAAGGGAGCCGAAGCCGAGCGAGATCTGCTCAAGCGGATCTCTCGGCACAGCGAGGACCGGCGCAGCCAGCGCCGCGAGCCCGTCCGCACGGGCTGACGGCCGCTCCGCCGCGCAGAAGGGCGACCGCGGGCGCCGGGTGAACCGGCGCTCCGGGCTGGGCCATCCCCAGCCGACCATTCGTCCAAGGCATCGCGTCCGTCCCCCGGGCCCGTCCCGGAGGAGCCGATAGCCCTCGTGAGTCCTGAACCACCGGAGTGCCCGGCCCGAGGGCCGGACCCGGCGAGCGACAGCTCACGAGCCCTTGAACGCGACCTCATCCTTCAAGCTCAGGCAGCGCCCGGCCTCGGCCCTCGCCGCCGCCACGATCGCGATCCTCGCGGCGCTCGGTGCCTGCGGCGAGGCACTGGCGGCCCACGCCTCCCACCACCAGCGGAGCACTCGTCACTGCAGCACCCGTCGCGCCCACCACACCGAGCGCTGCGGCCGGGCCGCCCGCTACCGCGCCTCCCACCGCCGTCACGCGGGCTCCCCGCGGCGCAACCGCCCGCTGAAGGTCCCCGACGCCCGCGTGCAGAAGGCGCCGGCCGCCTCGGCGCTATCGGCCTCCCCGGCGATGCCCGAGACGTGCGCCAACACCGAACTGGTCCCGACCAGCTCGAACATCGCCGAAGTGCGAGCCGCGACCCTGTGCCTGATCAATCGCGAACGGATCCAGAACGGGGAGCGCCCGCTGGTCGAAAACCAGCACCTGCTCGCCTCCGCACAGGGCCACTCCGAAGACATGGTCAGCCGGGATTACTTCTCCCACACCACCCCCACCGGGGAAGCCTTCGACACCCGCATCCTGGCGACCGGCTACGTGCGCTCGGACCAGCTGTACGAGCTGGGCGAGAACATCGACTGCGCCACGCTCACCCTGGCCACCCCGGCTGCCACCGTGAACGCCTGGATGAACTCCCCCGAGCACCGCGAAAACATCCTCAACGGGGAATACCGCGAAACCGGGATGGGGGTCGTCGCGGCCGCCCCCGCCTACTTCGCCGGCGACCAGGCCGGTGCCACCTACACGCAGGACTTCGGGGTCATCGGCTGAGAGGTGAAGGCGCGATTGCGCCGTAAATTGCGGGCCGGTTGTATCTTGGTGATTCTCCCGTGCGACACCGTGTGCGAAAGGACATCGGCGCAGGCGCACGTCGGGCGGCCTGCACCCTCTCGGCAGCCGCCGCGGCAGCCTTGATGCTCGCGGCACCCGTGGCGGCCTCCGCCGCCTCGGCGAGCACGCCCGCGGGCGCGTCTCCGGAAGGGGCCACCGCCACCGTCGCCACGCTCTCGAACCTGAAGACGCTCACCCGCTGGGCCTACCCCCAGGCGACGGCGCCGGCGCACGCCGACCCCTCTGCCCACTCCCGCGTCATCGGCCACCTCAAGTTCCTGACCCCCGACGGCCAGGCGCAGGTGTACCTCGCGCTGCGCTCCTACACGATCGGCACCAGCAAGTGGATCGAGGTGCCGCTCCCCGGGCGCCCGAACGGGCGCGACGGCTGGGTGGCGGCGAACGACCTCGGCGAAACGCACGAGATCCACGAGTACCTGCGGATCAACCGTGAGGCCGAGCGGCTGACCCTGTATCGCGACGGGCACGCGGTCTTCAGCGCCCCCGTCGGCGTCGGGCGTCCCAGCCTCCCCACCCCCGCCGGGCACTTCTACGTGATGGAGAAGCTGGTCGCGATCGGGGGACCCGTGTACGGGCCCTTCGCGCTCGGCACCAGCGCCTACGCCCCCACCCTCAGCGAATGGCCCGGGGGGGGCGAGGTCGGCATCCACGGCACCGACGAACCGCAGCTGATACCGGGGCGGCCCTCCCACGGGTGCATCCGCCTCCGCAACGCCGACATCAGCCGGCTGTGGCCGATGGTGGAAGTCGGCACACCGATCGAAATCGTCTGACCGGCTCGGCTCGGCCGGGGCGACCGCCCGCGGTGTGAGGGGCTGCCGGCTCGCGGGAGGCGGTCAGCCCGTGAAGGGCGGGACTTTCGCCCGCGAGGCCGGGCGGACGAACACGGCGCTGGCTTTGACGGGCGCGCAGGCCGGGTCGTGGAGCACCCCGACGGCCGACAGGTGGTGGGCTCCCCTGCCGAGCTTGCCGGGGTCGATCTTGAACTTGAAGTACTTCGGGTTGGAGGACCCCTTGGGGGTGAAGGTCTTCAGCTTGCGTCCGTCGAGGAACACGGTGAGCTGCTTGAGGCCCTGCGCCTTGACCTCGACCGTGAACTTCTTGCGCTTCGACCCGCTCGCCCCTTTCAGGGCGAGGGTGCCGGGGGCGACCGCGCATTTGGCCGATTCGGCTTCGTGCTCGGGCACGATGTTGGGGGCCGGGGCGACGGCTTTGACGACCACCTGGTTGGATTCCGCCCTCACGGGGCTGCCCTGTCCGGGGGGAGGGGTGCCTTCGACGGCCGCCACGTTGACGTACGGGCCGGTGCTCGTGATGAGGTGCATGCAGGTGTAGATCGTGAAGTCGCCGACTGCGAGTTCGGGGGCGCCCCCGCCGATCCCCTCGCACTGGGTGTCGGTGAAGTTCGACAGGC
The DNA here is from genome assembly GCA_035506775.1 of Solirubrobacteraceae bacterium. Classification (GTDB taxonomy): domain Bacteria; phylum Actinomycetota; class Thermoleophilia; order Solirubrobacterales; family Solirubrobacteraceae; genus Palsa-744. The sequence continues at coordinate 2,719 of DATJOU010000208.1, forward strand.
TCACCGGCACGTTGCCGATGTTGGTGACGATGATCTGGTAACTGACGACCTGGCCGACCGTGCCCGTCAGTTCAGAGGTCGTGAAGGCCGGTTCGCCGGGCAGCATCTGACGCTTTTCGATCATCAGCTTCGGTTCCGGAGGCACGTTGACGACGACTTTGTTGGATTCTTTGGAGCCGGTGCCGAGGTTGCCTTCGATCTTGGCCACGTTCGGCCACGTGCCCGTCGAGGTGAGGACGTGGTAGCACGTCCAGGTGGCGGACTGGCCCGACTTGATTTCCCCGCTCGGACCCGGTCCTCCGGTGATCCCTTCGCATTCGGTGTCGACGAAGTTCTTGAAGGTCAGCGTGGCGTTGCCGACGTTGTTGACGATGATCTCGTAGCTCACGGTCTGGCCGATCGTCCCGGTCAGTTCTTCCTTCGTGAAGGGCCCGGATTCTTCGATCCGCTGGAGCTTTTCGATCGTGTACGCGGGTTCGTTCTTCTGCGGGACTTTGACGACGACTTCGTTGGATTCCTTCTTCATCCCGCCACCTTCGACCGTCGCCACGTTGGTCCACGTGCCCACCGTGCTCAGCGTGTGGTGGCAGGTGAAGGTGGTCGAGTGACCGGGCGCGAGTTCGGTGGCACCCCCGGCGAGGCCTTCGCAGTGTTCGTCTGTGAAGTTCGACAGCTGAATCGAAACCGTGCCCGTGTTGCGGACGACGATCTGGTAGTTGACGACCTGGCCGATGGCGCCGATGAGTTCGTTCTTGGTAAAGGTGCCGCTTTCGCCGATCCGCTGGAGCTTTTCGATCGTGAATTCCGGCGTGGGGGGAATCGTCGGGACTTTGACCACGACTTCGTTGGATTCCTTGGAGCCGGTCCCTTCGTTGCCTTCGACCGTGGCGGCGTTGGTCCAGGTCCCCGGAACGGTCAGCCTGTGGGTGCAGCGGAAGACCGTGACCTGGCCCGGCTGGACGGGTTTTTCACCGGGGCCGCCGGAGATCCCTTCGCATCTGGCGTCCTGGAAGTGGCTGAACTGGAGCGCCGTGTTGCCGGTGTTGCGAACCACGATTTCGTATTCGACCGTCTGCCCGACCGATCCGACGAGTTCGCTCTTGGTGAAGGCCCCTTCGCCTTCCAGGCGCTGGAGCTTTTCGATCGTGAATTCCGGTGACACCGGTAGCGTCGGCTGCGGTGGGAGGATCGTGAAGGTGGTCGTGAAGGTCGTGTAGGGGGCCGATTCGAGGCTCGCTTCGATCTCGCTGGGGCCGCTCGCGCAGGAGCCGCCGCCGAGCAACACGACGAAGGCGTTGCCGTCGTTGTCGAGCTGCAGGCCGTTCAGCGACGAGCCGGAGCTCTCAAGCACCGCGCCGTCGGCCCCGACCCACATCAGGTGCGGCGGGATCAGGCACCGTGAGAGCAGTTGCGGGCTGGTCACGTTCACGTACTTCTCCGCGTAGAGCGCCGGAAACT
>DATJOU010000209.1:0-13084 GCA_035506775.1 Solirubrobacteraceae bacterium
CGAACCCGCCCTCGGGCGGGGACGCACGGCACCGCTTCGGCGGGCGGCCAGGAGGTCTCCGCGGCGCTGGGCGATCGGGGTCGCCGGCGGGCTGGCGGCGGCGGCGATCGTGCTCGCGGTGGTGGCCCTGGTGAGCTCGGGTGGGGGCGGGGGAGCGCGGACAGTTCGCGCCGAGGTGCTGGCGCGTGGTGCCAGCGCGTCGCTGCGGATCGAGGAAGGCCGGGCGGAGCTGCTCGTGGACGGCATGCCCCAGGTGCCCCCTCGGCGGACTTATCAGGTGTGGGTGCAGAGAGGCGGATCGCCACGGCCGACCGACGCGCTGTTCAGCGTCAGCAGCTCGGGCGGGGCGACGGTGGCCGTGCCCGGGGGCGTTGCGGGGGCCAGCGCGGTGCTCGTCACCGCCGAGCCGCTCGGGGGCAGCAGCAGACCGACCTCCCCACCGGTGATCGTCGCGCGGCTCTAGGAGTAGGGCCCGACGATCGGCTCGGGGTAGCGCAGGCCGCGCCGCCGTGCGGGGGGGAGCGACCACGGTTCGTGGACGGCCGGCCCGTCGACGCCCGCGAGCTCGCTCACGTAGCGGCGCACGTAGGCGCCGTCGGGGTCATGGCGGCGAGCCTGCCGGAGCGGGTTGAGCACCCGGTTCGGTCGCGTGTCGTTGCCGGTGCCGGCCACCCACTGCCAGTTGCCGACGTTGTTGGCGACGTCGGCGTCCACCAGCAGCGAGGCGAAGCGGGCGGCGCCGAGACGCCAGTCGAGGCCCAGGGTCTTGGTCAGGAACGACGCCACGATCAGGCGGGCACGGTTGTGCATGAATCCCTCACTGGCGAGCTGGCGCATGCCCGCGTCGACGATCGGATAGCCGGTCATCCCCTCCCGCCACGCGTCCGCCGCGTCGTCGTCCTCGCGCCAGAGGCGTCCGCGGGGGCGGTAGTCGGCGTGGGGCATGTCGGGCCGGGCGGCGAGCACCTGGTGGTGGAAGTCGCGCCAGCACAGCTGGCGCGCGAACGCGACGCTGCCGGCCTGGCCGGCCTCCCCGTCCACGTCGGCGAGCCGCTCGAGCACCTGCACCGGGGACAGGCAGCCGAAGTGAAGGTAGGGACTCAGCCGCGAGGTGTGCTCGGCCCCGAGCTCGTCACGGCCCTCTCCATAGCGGGCCGGGCCTCGGCGCAGCCAGCGCTCGAGCTGGGCCCGGGCCCGGCTCTCGCCTCCCCGCTGGCGGGCGGCGGGCGGCGTTCGGGAAGTCAGGCGGGAGAGCCCCGGCAACGGGCCCGCCGGTGGCGGACGGCGGACCGCCACGAGCCGTGAGGGGACACGCGCCGCGGCACGGGGGGGCTCCGTGCTCCAAGCCCTCCAATAGGGCGTGAACACGCGGTAGTGGTCCCCACCGGAGGGCGTCAACGACCCGGGCGGGATGACGGTGACGCCCTCGAAGCTGCAGAGGCGCACCCGCTCGCGCTCGCAGTGGCGGCGCAGGAGCTGCTCGCGCTCGCGCGCGTAGGGGGTGTGGTCGGCGCTCATGTAAACCGCCGACAGCCCCACTTCGTGCACCAGCCGCATCGTCTCCTCGACCGCGTCGCCCTCGCGCAGCACGAGCGGGACTCCCCGCGCCCGCAGCGAGGAGCGCAGGTCGCGCAGCGACTCGAGCAGGAAGGCGAGACGGTTGGGGGGCGATCCCGCCCGCCGCAGCAGCTCCCGGTCGAGCACGAACGCCGGCAGGATCGCGTCGCACTCCCGTGCCGCCGCCGCCAGCGCCGGCTGGTCGCCGATCCGCAGGTCGCGGGTGAAGAGCACGAGCCCCGTGCCCAAGCCGGTGCCCTCAACTCGCGCGGGCGCCGTTGCGGCTGTGTTCGGCCTCCTGCGTGGCGGTCTTGGTGGTGAACACGCCGGCACCGCGGCCGCCGATCGCCCGGCGCACGAGCGCGGGCGCCAGGATGCGCAGGGCGGCGGCGACCCAGTACGGCTTGGGCACGTACACCTCGGCGCGGCCCCCGAGGCCCGCCTGCACGATCGCCTCGGCCGCGCGCTCGGGAGTGGAGACCATCCAGCGGGTGGCGGACCTCTCGGTCAGCTCGGCCTGGGGGAAGCCCTCGGTGGAGATGAAGCCGGGGAGCACGAGCCCGACGTGCACCCCGTGGGCCCGCTCCTCGGCCCACAGGGCGTCGGACCAGCCCACGAGCGCGAACTTCGCGGCGCTGTAGGCGCCGGTGCCGGGACGGGCCACGCGGCCCGCCGTCGAGGCCACGTTCACGATCGCGCTGGGGGCCCCGGCCCTCAGTAGCGGCAGCAGCGCCTCGGTGAGCCGCACGGGGGCGTCGAAGTCGAGCGCCATCGTGCGCCTGACGTTCTCGTAGCCGCCGTCCTCGAAACGGGCCCGCCAGGCAGCGCCCGCGTTGTTGACGAGCAGCTCGAGTCGTCCGTGGCGTTCGAGCACGTGGTCGCGGACACGCTCCGGCGCGTCCTCGTCGAGCAGGTCGACGGCCACGTAGCTGACGCGCTGCTCGCCGAGCTCCTCCGCCAGCCGGCGCAGGCGCTCCTCGCGGCGGGCGACCAGCACCAGCTCGGCCCCGGGCTCGCGCGCCAGGCGTCGCGCGGCCGCCTCCCCGATGCCGCTCGAGGCGCCCGTTATGAGCATCACCCGGGATGTTGTCGTCGGTCGGTCTGCCACTGGCGAGGGCGGTTAGCCTTTCAGAAATCGCGGAGTCCCAGAGCCCACATCTGCTAGCCACCGGGATCCCGGTGGAGAGCTCCCCCCGCAAGCTCGAGGCGCTCGAGCTGTTCGACGGGCTGGAGCGCCGCTACGACGCCCTCTCGGCCGCCTTCAGCTTCTGGCAGGACCCGCGCTGGCGTTCCGCGATGGTGGGCGCGCTCGGGCTGCGGGGAGGTGAGCGGGTGCTGGACGTGGCGACGGGGACCGGGCTGGTGGCCGCCGAGCTGCGGGCGCGGGCCGACTGCTCGATCGTGGCCGTGGACCAGAGCCCGGCGATGCTCGCCGCGGCACGGGCCCGTTTCGCGGCCCAGCCGGGGGCCCAGGTGGAGCTGCTGCAGGCCGAAGCCGAGCGGCTGCCGTTCGCGGACGAGAGCTTCGATGCGGTCAGCTTCACCTATCTGCTGCGCTACGTCGACGACCCCCGCGCGACGATGCGTGAGCTCGCGCGGGTGCTGCGTCCGGGCGGAACGATCGGCTCGGTCGAGTTCGGCGTTCCGCCGTTCGCCCCCGCGCGGGGCGCGTGGCGGCTGTTTACGGAAATCGGCCTGCCGCTCCTCGGGCGGCTGTTCTCGCCCGAGTGGGAGCACGTGGGCCGCTTCCTGGGACCGAGCATCCGCGGCTTCTACGAGCGCCACCCGGAAGCCCGGATCGCGGGCTACTGGCGCGAGGCCGGGCTGGAGGGCGTCGCGGTGCGAAGGATGAGCTTCGGCGCGGGTGTGGTCATGAGCGCCCGCAAGCGCCGCTCGGCGGCCGGGGACGGGTGAGCGATGGCGAGGCCGGCGCCGGCCCGTCAGCTCGCGGCGGACGCGGGACGCCCGGCCTTCTATGCGCGTGGGCGGGGACGGGCCGGCGAGGTGGTGGCGCTGCTGCATCCCCCGTACACGCTCTGGCACCTCAGCTACTTCGCGATCGGGGCGGCGCTGGCGCCGACGGTCCACGTCTCGCGGCTGCTGTGGGGGCTCGCCGCCTTCGCGCTGGCGGTGGGGGTGGCGGCTCACGCGCTGGACGAGCTCCACGACAGGCCGCTGCGGACCACCTTCGGCGACCGCACGCTGCTGGGCGCTGCGATCGTCAGCCTCGGGGCGGCGCTCGCGATCGGCGTTGCGGGCATCGTCACCGTCTCGGTGTGGCTGATCCCGCTGGTGCTCGCCGGGGGGCTGTTCCTGCCCGCCTACAACCTCGAGCTCGCCGGTGGGCGTTTCCACAGCGACCTCTGGTTCGCGCTCGGGTGGGGGGCCTTCCCGGCCTTCACCGGCTTCTTCGTGGAGGCGCTGCGGGTCGAAGCGGCCGGCGTGCTGGCCGCCGCGGCGTGCCTGGCGATCAGCCTCGCCCAGCGGCGGCTGTCCACCCCGGCCCGTGAGCTGCGCCGCCGCACCGCGTCCGTGGCGGGGACGCGCCAGCGCAGCGACGGGACCAGCGAGCCGCTGTCGGTCGAGAGCCTGCTGGGCCCGCTCGACGGGGCGCTGATGGCGATGTCGGTGGCGATGCCGTTGACCGCCGCAGCGCTGCTCTGCGCCCGCCTCTGAGTACCCGCTCAGCCCTCGCCCCGAGAGACCTCGAGCACCCGAGCCCCGGCGCTGGGTCGGACCTCGCGGGTGCCGTGCGGGGGTTCGACGCCGGGGGCGAACAGGCCCAGCACGCTGCCGCCGAAGCCGCCGCCGATCATCCGCGCTCCGCTCGCCCCTTGCTCCCGCAGCAGCGCCACCGCCGCATCCACGTTCGGGGTCGAGACCTCGTACAGGTCGCGCAGGCTCTCGTGGGAGGCGTTGAGCAGCTCCCCCAGCGGCTGCAGCTCGCCGCGCTCCAGCGAGGCGACGGCGGCCCTTACACGCGCGTCCTCGCCGAGCACGTGGGCGGCTCGCCTGCGCAACGGCAGGGGGAGCCCGGGGAGCGCATCCTCGTCGGCTTCGCTCAGGTTCTCGACCCCGAGCAGCTCCCGTGCGCGTGCACATTCGGCGCGGCGGGTGTTGTAGCCGGAGCTCGCTAGCTCGTGTCGCTCCCCCGAGTCGAGGACCACGAGCCGCCAGGCGTCCAGGCGTAGCGGAACCATCCGTACGGTGGGCCCGCGGAAATCGATCAGCACCGCCCGGTCGGGCTCGCCGCAGAGGCTCGCTAGCTGATCCAGCAGCCCCGTCTGCGCCCCCACCCAGTCGTTCTCCACGCGGGCGCAGAGGCGGGCCAGTGAGATCGCATCGGGGCGCTCGGGTCGCGGCTCGGGAGCGAGCTCGAGCAGCGCCAGGCACAGCGCCACCTCCAGCGCGGCGGAGGAGGACAGGCCCGCCCCCGGGGGGACGTCGCCGCCGAAGCGGACCTCCGCCGAGGGCAGCGCCCAGCCGCCGCGCGCCAGCTCGCCCGCGGCGCCGCGCACGAACGCCCGCCAGCCGCCGTCGTCGCCGGGAGGGTCCCCGACGCGGAACTCGTCTCGCTCGCCGAGGTCGCAGGCGACCGCCTCGACGTGGGCCCCTCCGTGTGGGCCGAACGCGGCGGTGGCGATGGCCCGGGCCGACACGGTGATCCCGTCTGCGATCGCGAACGGGAGCGCGAGCCCGCCGTTGTAGTCGGTGTGCTCGCCTATCAGGTTCACGCGCCCGGGGGCGAACGCGCGGACCTGCTCAACCGGCACGGGCGAGGGCCCCGCGAAGGTGCTCCGCGGACTCCTCGGGCAGCACGTCGGAGATGAAGGTCCCGGCCCCCTGCTCGGAGCCCGCCGGGTACTTGAGCTTGTCGGCCGTGCGGAGCGGCGGGTAGAACTCGGCGTGCAGGTGTCCCCCGAGCCGCGCCCCCGAGCGCGTCGGCTCCTGGTGGACCGCCATCACGTACGGAAACGGTCGTGCGAAGAGGGCGTCGAAGCCGCGGACGAGCCGCTGCAGGGCGCCCGCCAGCAGCTTCAGCTCGCGCGGCTCGCACTGCAGCAGGCTGGGACGGTGCTCGCGCAGTGCCAGGTGGACTTCATACGGCCAGCGGGCAGCCTGGGGCACGTAGGCGACGATGCTCTCGTCCGCGAGCAGCACCCGGCGGCCGTCGGCCAGCTCGTCCGAGCTCAGGCGGCAGACCGCGCACCCGCCGAGGCGGGCGTCGGCCGCCAGCTCGAGCGCCGGGACCGGTGGCAGGAACGGGTAGCCGTAGATCTGGCCGTGGGGGTGGTGGAGGGTGACCCCGACCTCCACGCCGCGGTTTTCGAACACGTACACGTAGTCGATCTCATCACGGGCCCCGAGCTCCTCGTAGCGCTGGCGCCAGACCCACATCAGCGCCTCCGCGCGGGCGGCCGGAAGGGTGCCCAGGGAGAGGTCGTGGTCGTCGGTGTAGACGACCACCTCCGCCGTCCCGTGGGGCTCCTCGAAGGCCGGGAAGCGGTTCTCGAACACGACGATCTCGAAGCTCTCGGCCGGGATCTCGGTGGGGGGGCCGCCGGGAAGGGTGGGACACAGCGGGCAGTGCTCGCGGGTCGGCAGGAAGGTGCGCTCCTGGCGGTGGATCGCGTACGCGACCTCCTCGCCACGGAGCTCGTTGAAGCGCAGTTCGCTCACGGCCCGCTCACGGCCGCTCATCCCGGATGTCGCTGAAGAAGATCAGTTCGCGGCCGTCGTCTTTGTGGGTGCGGGTGATCCGCAGCGGACCGTAGCGTTCGTCGCCGTGCTCGCCCGGGGTGCGCTCGCCGGGTTCGCTGCCGGTCGGTTCGGGGGGCGGGGTGCCGGGCGTGGAGGGGGCCACCGCGGGCAGGTATACACCGCCCGCGCTCCTCGCGCCGGCGGGACGGACGACAGGGGGCGGGCGCTCGTCGGGCACCCCGAGATGGTCCGGGGCGACGTACGGGTGGGTAGGTGGAATGTCTGCCGGGTGCGAGACGGGGTAAGGTCATTGGTGCCCAAGTCGAGGAGAGGAGCATTCGATGTCGGAGACTGATCAGCGGCAGGAGGCCCTCGAGTATCTGGAGACAAGCGAGCCGGGGTCCCGCGTGGTGACGCCCGGGTTCGACCGGCGAGCGTTCCTCAGACGCACGGCCCTGACAGGTGCCGCCGCCGGCTCCGTCGGAGCGATCCTGAGCGCCTGCGGTTCGAGCGCGTCGAGCGGTGGAAACTCGTCGGAAGTGTTCGGCTCGCACCCCAACTACAAATTCGTGTTCGTCAACCACGTCACGACCAACCCGTTCTTCGTGCCGACGCAGTACGGGATCCAGGACGCGTGCAAGCTGCTCGGGTGCTCCTACCAGTGGACCGGCTCGGAAAGCAGCAACGTCCCCCAGATGGTGACCGCGATGAACACCGCGATCACCAGCGGCGCCGACGGGATCGCGGTTGCTCTGATCGACCTGCACGCCTTCAACGCGCCGACCGAAGAAGCCCTCAAGAAGGGCATCCCGGTGGTCTCCTACAACGCGGACGCGCCCCTCAACAAGCGCCTGTCCTACATCGGCCAGGAACTAAAACTGGCGGGCGAACTGATGGGTGCGCGGATCGTCAAAGACGTGGGCTCGGGCGACGTGGCGCTGTTCATCGAAACGCCGGGCTCGGCCAACCTGCAGCCGCGCATCGAAGGCGCGGAAAAGGCGATCCGGGCGTCGGGTGCGGCGATCACGATCCACACCGTGGCGACCGGCACGTCGGGCGAAGAAACCGTGATCAACTCCTACTGGGTCGGCCACGAAACCACGAAGGGCATGTACGCCGTCGGCGGCGGTAGCACCGAAGCGCTCGCCAAAGTCATGCAGAAACACGGCCTGCCGTCGAAAGGCGTCAAGGCGGGCGGCTTCGACCTCACCGAAGGCACTCAGAAACTGATCAAGGAAGGCTTCCTCGAATTCACGATCGACCAGCAGCCGTACCAGCAGGGCTTCCTGCCGGTGCTGCAGCTGTTCTTCTGGCACGTGTCCGGGTCGCTGAGCGGGCCGGCGAGCACGGACACCGGTCTGAAGTTCGTGACCAAAGAAACGGTGGGACCGTACGTCTCGAGCAAGTCGCGGTACGAGGGGACCTCCACCGAAGCGAAAGTGATCCCGATCCCGGCCGGGACCGCCGCGTAGCGGTCGCGACGGCGTGGAGGGAGCAGCCGCCTCCGGAGGAACCTCGGCCGGAACCCCGGCGCAGGCGCGCCGGGGTTCCGTGGCGCGCCAGATACTCGAGCGCGCGCTGACCCTTCGTGAGGGCAGCATCATCGTCGTGACGCTGGTCGCGGCGATCTACTTCTCGGTCAACACGAGCACGTTCCTGACGGGAGCGAACTTCAAGACCCTGCTGCCCTACTTCGCGCCCTTCGCGATCATCGCCGCCGGGGAGGTGTTCGTGATGATCCTCGGCGAGATCGACCTCTCCATCGGCGCGATGTACCTGTTCACCCCGTTCGTGTTCTACAAGTTCGATACGGCGGGCCTTGGCTTGGTGCCCAGCGTGATCCTCGCGCTGCTCGTGTGCATGGCGGTCGGGCTGATCAACGGCATCTTCGTGGCGGTGGTGGGGATCGCCTCCTTCGTGGTCACGCTCGGCACCCTGTTCGCCTTCGAGGGACTGGCCCTGATCATCTCCCACGGAGAGCCCGTGTCCACCCCCGGGGCAGAAGTGCACGTGGTCAACGGGGTCAACCACATCAGTACGTTCGCGAAAATCTTCGGGGGCGGGACCTATTCGGAGCTGATCTGGGCGCTCGTCATCGTCGTGGCGCTGCAGGTCGTCCTCACCTTCAGCCGCTGGGGCCTCTACACCGTCTCGATCGGCTCCAACAAGCTGGGCGCGGCCGAGGCGGGGGTGAGGGTGCGCCTGCTGACGATCCGCAACTTCGTCCTGTGTGCGCTGACCGCAGGCTTCGTCGGCATCCTCGAGGCCGTGCGCTCGAGCACCATCACGCCCGGAACCGCCGGCGCCAACGAAATCCTGTTCTTGGCGATCGCTGCCGCGGTGATCGGCGGCACGCTGCTGGCGGGCGGTTCGGGAACGGTCGTCGGCGCCCTGATCGGTGCGCTGTTCCTCGGCATCCTCAAAAACGGACTCACGCTGCAGGGTGTCAACGCCAACTACCTGCTCTTCTACACAGGGCTCGCGATCATCGTGGCGATGACGGCCAACGTGTACGTCCAGCGCGTGCGACGAGGGCACAGTGGCTGAGGCATCGCCAACGACGCCACAGGATGGCGCCGGTGCGAACGCCCACGGCGTCGTGGGGCCGTCGTCCGCTCCCGACGACGTCCTGAGGGTGGAACACATCGCCAAGCGGTTCGGTCCGGTGACCGCGCTGCGGGACGTGAACCTGCACCTGCGAAAGGGAGAGGTGCTGGGGCTGCTCGGAGACAACGGCGCCGGCAAGTCGACGCTGATCAAGATCATCTGCGGCTTCCAGAAGCAGGACTCCGGGAAGATGTTCCTGCACGGGGAGCCCTACGAACCGAAAAGCGTCGATGACGCCAGGGCGAAAGGGATCGAGACGGTCTACCAGGACCTCGCCCTGATCGACGAACTGTCCGTCTACCACAACCTGTTCCTGCGCCGCGAGCGGGTGCGCCACCCGATACCGCTGCTCGCCAACCAGCGGATGAAGCGCGAAGCGCGGAGCGCGCTGGACGAGATCGGGATCAACATTCCGCGCATCGACGTGTCCGTGGCGAGGCTGTCGGGGGGTCAGCGGCAGGCGATCGCCGTCGCCCGTACGGTCAACTCGGACGCGGACATCATCCTGCTGGACGAGCCGCTGGCCGCGATGGGCGCCAAAGAGGGGGCCCAGATCCTCGACCTCGTGGCGCGGCTGAAGGCGGAGGGGAAGGTCTCGATCATCATGATCCTCCACAACTACGTGCACGTCCTGGAGGCCTGCGATCGGGTCAGCATGATCCAGGACGGGGCGATCGCGCTCGACAAGCCCACGGCCGAGACGTCGGTCGAGGAGCTGACCGAGATCGTGGTCGACGAGTACCGCCGGGCACGGGCGGAGACGCACGGCGAAGCGCCTGCCGCCTAGAGTCCGACCTCCTAGCCGGGGGCCGGACGGCCGAGGCTCTCGACGTAAGGGCCGAGGAGGCGGGCCACCGACGCGGCGCTCATGCTGGCGGGCCCTTTCGGGAGGGCGGCGTAGCTGATCGCGAGGCGCACCAGGCACTCGCTGAGCAATTCGGCGTCGTCGTCGCGCATCCGCGGCCAGACCGTGTGGAGGAGCAGCTTCAGGCGTTCGGAGGAACGCTCCAGCAGGGGTTCCCCGTGGGTGGTCAACAGCGTCAGCAGCTCGGCCGCCCCGTCGGCGCTGACCACGGCGCGGATCAGCGGGTTCTCCGCCGCCGCCGTCAGGTACACGTCGAAGGCGGCCGCCATCGCGGCGGGTGGGTGCTCGCGGTTGTCGTGCATGGCCTGCTCGACGGCGTCGAGGAGGTTGTCGGCTTCCCGTAGCACGAGCGCCTGGGCGAACTCCTCGCGGGAGCCGAACTCCTTGTAGAGCGTCTGACGGCTGACCCCGGCGGCCATCGCCACGTCGGCCATCGTGACGTCGGCCCAGCGGCGCCGGCCGACCTCTTCGCGGGCGGCGTCGAGGAGGCTGTTGCGGAGCAGCTCGCGGGCGGCTACCGGGTAGGGCTGTCGTCGTGACGACGCGGCCACCGGCTTGATCCCCACCCGGGCTTCAGGACCCGGGGGGTGCTTTGCGGGAGGCGATGTACTCCCGGTTCTGGGCGCGCTCACCCCGGATCTGGACGGCGATGTAGACGACCAGCACGATCACGACGATGTTGATGCCGACGAACGTGACGGCGAGGCCGAAGGTCTTCGTGAAGGCTTCGCTGGAGGCGAGAATCATCGATCCGGAGACTAGCAACCGCCTCCCGGGGGCGGGTGTCGTAGCCTTCGGGTTCCGGCCCCGGCGATATCAGCCGGGCAACGGCCCACTGGAGAGGTGCCGGAGCGGTTGAACGGGCGCGACTGGAAATCGCGTAACGGGGGTCAACCTCGTTCGAGGGTTCGAATCCCTCCCTCTCCGTCAAGCCCCCGCCACTCGAGGGGCCCCCGTCACGAGTCGGGCCGCGTCCCCTCGAGCAGGACCTCCGGGGTGCCGGTCGCGAAGGCCTGAAGCCACCCTCCGCGGGTGTCCATGTACTCCCGAATCGCCGTGACCCGACCGTCGGCGACCTCGTAGGCGAAGCAGTAGTCGTTGACGTACGGACGGCCGTTGGGAAGCGTCGCCGACATCCTGTGCTCGGTCAGGACCACGTCGCCCTCGCTGACCATCGTCCGGGGCTCGAAGGTCACGTCGGCGAAGAACCTCGGGTAGTCGTGTGCCATGAACGCCACGATCGCGTCCCGGTCGAGATCATTGAGTCCCCGCGGAGGGCCCGCGTCATCGGGACTTCCGAGCCCGAGGGCGACCTGTGTGGCATTGCCGGCGGGAGCCACCCAGACCACCTCGGGATCGAGCAGCGCCCTGATGCGGTCGGGGTCCCCCGACGCGTAGGCCGCGTAGAGAGCCTGGACGGTCTCCTTTGGGTTCATCGCGCCCCCGAGCGTAGCTCCGGGGACCCTCCGATGCTGGCGGAATTCGGACATCATCGTCCCCGCGCTTCGGATCGTGGTGCTCCTCGCCACTACACTTCGGTCCCCTGCGCCCGTAGCTCAGCTGGATAGAGCGTCGGTCTACGGAACCGAAGGTCGGGAGTTCGAATCTCTCCGGGCGCGCTTTGGCGAGTGCCTGGGGGGTTGCCGGTGGCGGAATCTGTTGAGCTTGCGACGATCCTGTTGACCGACCTGGTCGGTTCGACCCGGCTCGCGACGTCGGTCGGTCCGGTGCGGGCAGACGAGCTGCGCGAAGAGCACTTCGAGCTGCTGCGCGATGCGATCGCCTCCTCCGGAGGTCGAGAGGTGAAGAACACCGGCGACGGGCTGTTGGTCGCGTTCTCATCGGCGTCGGCGGCCGTGCGGTGTGCGGTGGCGATGCAGCAGCGCTTCGAGCGCCGCTACCGCCAGGCCGAGCAGGGCCTCCACATACGCATCGGCCTGGGGGCCGGGGAGTCGACGGTCAAGGACGGGGACTACTTCGGCATGCCGTCGATCGAAGCCGCCCGTCTTTGTGCTCAGGCACCGGCGGACGGCATCCTCATCTCTTCCCTTGTGCAAACCCTCGCCGGCCGTTGCGACGGGGTCGAGTTCTGCCCCGCCGGGGAGCTCGAGCTGAAGGGCTTTGACAAGCCCGTGGAGGCGCTATCGGTGTCCTGGACCCCCCTGGTGGAGGAGACCGGGGGGCCGAGCCGATGGCCCCTACCGGTGCTGCTGCGCTCGGTGCCCCCGATCTCCTACGTGGGGCGGGTCGGGGAGCGCGCGGCCCTCGAGGGAGCGACGACGCTCGCGCGGAGCGGGAAGCGCCAGCTCGTCCTGCTCTCGGGTGAGCCGGGAATCGGCAAGACACGCCTCGCGAGCTACGCCGCCCACGAGGCTCACGCAGAGGGCTTCGCGGTGTGCTGGGGGGCATGCTCCGAGGAGCTGGCGGTGCCCTACGAGCCGTGGATCGGGATCTGCACGCAGATCGTGGAAGACGCCCCGAAGGAGCTGCTGGCACGGCACGTCGAGCGCCACCAGGGCGAGCTTGGGCGTCTCGCGCGCAACCTCGGCGACCGCGTCGCAGAGCTGCCCCCGCCGCAGTCATCTGACCCGGAGACCGAGCGCTACCTGCTCTTCAATGCGGTCGGGGGGCTGCTCGGTGAACTCGGAGAGTCGGTGCCGGCATGTGTGGTGCTCGACGATCTGCACTGGGCCGACGGGCAGTCGGTGGCGCTGTTGAAGCATCTCGTGCGCACCGTCGAGCACGGCGCTCTGCATCTGATCGCCACCTACCGCGACTCGGACCTCGGCAAGGATCACCCGCTGACCGCGGTGCTGGCCGACCTGCGCGCCGTCGAGGGCGTCCAGCGCATCGCCCTGCACGGCCTCGGCGCCGACGAGGTGGCGCAGCTCATGACCGCGGTCGCGGGACACGAGCTCGATGCCGACACCATCGAGCTGGCGGGGCAGATCGCCGGCGAGACCGCCGGTAACCCCTTCTTCGTGGGCGAGATCCTGCGCGGACTGTCGGAGTCCGGCGCGCTCGTCTTCGACGAGGACAGCGGCCGCTGGAGCATCGACAGCTCCACCGCCATCGCGCTCCCCGAGAGCGTGCGTGAGGTGATCGAGCGCCGTGTCGAGCGGCTGGGCGATGAGGCACTCGAGGTCCTGACCCAGGCGGCGGTGATCGGGCGCGTGTTCGACGTCGAGTTGCTGGAGTCGATACTCGAGATCAAGGAAAGCGCGTTGCTGGATCACCTCGAGGCAGCAGTCGCCGCCTCGCTGCTGGCCGAGTCCTCCGAGCGCGTCGGGGAGTTTCGCTTCGCTCACGCGCTGATCAACCAGACGCTCTACGAGGGCCTCGGCGCCACCCGCC
>DATJOU010000210.1:0-9320 GCA_035506775.1 Solirubrobacteraceae bacterium
CGTCGTCCGCGGGAGCCGGCAGGTCGGTGTCTTGCTGGGCGATCTCCTCGATCCCGCGTGGGGCGCCTGCGGAGAGGCGCTCCCTACTTCAATTCGACCTTGGCGCCGGCCTCCTCGAGTTCCTGCTTGAGCTTGTCGGCCTCCTCGCGCTCGATGCCCTCCTTGACGGGCTTGGGCGCCTCGTCCACGAGCGCCTTGGCCTCTTTCAGCCCCAGCCCGGTGGCCGCGCGGACGACCTTGATCACCTGGATCTTCTTGTCGCCGGAGCTCGCCAGCAGCACGTCGACGGTGCTCGACTCTTCGGCGTCGCCACCACCGCCGTCGCCGCCTCCACCGCCCGCCGGGGCGGCAACCGGTGCCGCCACCGCGGCGGCCGAGACGCCGAACTCCTCCTCGAGCGCCTTGATCCGCTCGGCGAGCTCGAGCACCGAGATGCTCTTGAGCTCCTCGATCCAATCCTGTGTGCTTGTAGCCATCGGCTGTCAGTCCTCCTTGTTCGTCTCCGCGGCGGCGTCCTCCGGCCCGGTCTCGGCCTCCGCGTCCACATCGTTGTCGTCTGTTTGCTCCGGCTCCTCGGCCGGCTCAGCTTGTGCCTCCTCGGCGGGTGCCTCGACCTCAGCGGCGGGCGCCTCCTCCGCAGCCTCGGCAGCGGGGGCTTCCTCCGCAGCCGCCTCGGGCTGCTCGGCGGCCGGTGCCTCCTCGCTCGCGGCCTCGGCCGAGGGTGCCTCCTCGGCGGGGGTCTCGGCCTCGGTCGCGGCCTCGACGGCGGGGGCCTCCTCGGCGGGGGCGGGAGTCTCTCCGGAGGGGATCTCGCCCGACTCCTTCTTCTCGCGTACCTGGCCGAGGGCGGAGGCGAGGCCGCCCAGCAGGGCCGCGAGGCTGCGCACCAGACCACCCACGGGAGAGGCGACGACCCCGACGAGCTGCCCGTAGAGGACTTCCCGGGACGGCAGTTTCGAGAGCGCCCGGATCTGGTCCACGTCCAGCGGGGAGCCGTCCATGAGGCCACCCTTGAAGGGGAGCAGCTGGGTCGTGCGGGCGTAGTCGGCGATCGCCTTGGCAGCCACCGCGGCGTCGCCGCGGACGAAGGTCAGGGCGGTGGGACCGGCGAGGAATTCCTTCAGGACCTCGGCCCCGACCTCGTCGGCGGCGCGTTCGGTGAGGGAGTTCTTGACCACCGCGAAGGTGGCGTCGGCGGCCCGGAGGTTGCTCCGGAGCTCGGCGATCTGGGCCACGGTGATGCCCCGGTAGTCAACGGCGAAGATCGCCTGGCTGTCGCCGATGCGCTCCGCGATGTCGGCGATCGCGGTCGCCTTCTGGTCTCTGTTCACGGGTCTCGTTCGCTGTCGGGGGAAGTTCGTCGGCCCGGGACGGGGTCAGGCGGACGAGTGACAGCGACCGGAAGGACGCGTGCTCCTCGCTGTGCCTGCCCCGGTCTTCTCCTGCTGGGTGCCGGGGGTCTCGGGCGCGGCGAACGCTTGCGGTTCGGGCTCGACTATAGAGGCTAGGCGGCCGCCGGAGCGGCGTCGACGATGTCGCGGGTGCGCCCGGGGTCGACTTTGACCCCCGGGCCCATCGTCGTGGCGAGGGTGATCGAGCGCAGGTAGCGGCCTTTGGCGGCCGACGGCTTGGCCCTCACGAGCTCTTCGATCACCGCCGCGTAGTTCTCCAGCAGCTTGTGGTCGTCGAAGCTCGCCTTCCCGATCACGAGGTGGACGATCGCGCTGCGGTCGGTCCGGTATTCGACCTTGCCGGCCTTCGACTCCTGGACGGCTTTGGCGACGTCGGTGGTGACGGTGCCCACTTTCGGGTTGGGCATCTTCCCGGACGGGCCGAGGATGCGCCCGAGCTGGCCGACGATGGACATCATGTCGGGCGTCGCGATCGTCATGTCGAAGTCGTCGAAGCCCTCCCGGATGCGCTTGGCGAGGTCCTCTCCGCCGACGTAGTCGGCCCCGGCCTCCTCGGCTTCGCGGGCCGAGTCACCCTGGGCGAAGACGGCGATCTTGACGTCTTTGCCGATCCCGTTCGGGAGCGCGATCGTGCCCCGGAGCTGCTCGTCGGCGTGGCGGACGTTGAGCCCGGTGCGGACGTGGACCTCGACGGTCTCGTCGAACTTCGCGGAGGACAGCTGGGACACGAGCGCCAGCGCCTCGGCGGGCGGGTACTCACGTTCGCGGTCGACCTTCGTGAGCTGCTCGGTGTAACGGCGTCCGTGGCTCATCAGGCGACGTCCACCCCCATCGAGCGGGCCGTCCCGGCGATGATCTTGGCGGCCTGGTCGACGTCGTGGGCGTTGAGGTCGTCGAGCTTGCGCTCGGCGATCGCCCGCAGCTGGTCCTGGGTGATGGTGCCGACCTTCGTGCGGTTGGGCTCGGCCGAGCCCTTGTTGATGTTGATCGCCTGCCGGATCAGCACCGCCGCCGGGGGGGTCTTGGTCACGAACGTGAACGAGCGGTCCTCGTACACGGTGATCACGACCGGGATGATGGTCCCCGTTTCGCTCTGGGTCTGGGCGTTGAACGCCTTGCAGAACTCCATGATGTTGATCCCGTGCTGGCCCAGGGCAGGACCGACCGGCGGGGCGGGGCTCGCCTGCCCGGCGTTGGCCTGCAGCTTGATCGTGGTTAGAACCTTCTTGGCCATGTCTAGAGCTTTTTCACCTGGTCGAAGCCGACCTCGACGGGGGTCTCCCGGCCGAAGATAGATACCAGCACCTTGAGCCGGGCGGCGTCCTCGTTGATCTCGGAGATCTCACCGGAGAAGTCCGACAGGGGTCCTGAGACGACCTTGACCGACTCCCCGATCGCGAACTGGGCACGGGTCCGGGTGGCGGTCGCGACCTCCTTGTGGAGCAGGCGGTCGACCTCGACCTGGGTGAGCGGCACCGGCTCCTGGGAGGCGCCCACGAAGCCGGTCACCCCGGGGGTTCCCTTGACGACGCCCCAGGAGTCCTCGTTGAGCTCCATGTTGACGAGCACGTAGCCGGGCATGGTGCGCTTTTCGACGGTCACCTTCTGGTTGTCCTTCATCTCCGACACGGCTTCGGTGGGGACCACCACGCTGCGGACGGCCCCCTGCTGCCCGAGCGACACCAGACGGTGCTCGAGGTTGTGCTTGACCTTGTTCTCGTGTCCTGAATAGGTGTTGACTACATACCAGCGAAACATCTACGGCTCTCCTCGAGCTTCCTAGAGAATGAATTCGACGATTTCCTTGGCCACCAGATCGGCGAGACCAAGGTAGAGACCCGCGATCGCCACGAACCCTATGACGACGGCGGTCGCTTGGAAGACCTGGCGGCGGTCCGGCCACTGCACCCGCTGGAGCTCGGCCCAGCTGGCACGCAGGAACCCGACGGCACGACTCCCCGACGCGGAGATGGCGTTGCGGCGCTCGGGGGCGAGCTCGCCACCGCCTCCGGCGGACGGCGTTTCCCCACCTCCACCCCTCCCTCCGCCGGGTGGGCGGCGGGGAGGCTGGGCGGGTGGGCCGGCCGGCGGGGTAGCACCCTCGTCGGCGGCCTCGGTGGCGTTCAGCTCTGCCTCGGACTCGAGCTCCTCCCGTGTCAGCTCCTCCTCCTCGCCGGGAGCCAACGGGACCCCGCCGGCCCCGGACACGAGGGCGGCGTCGAACTCGTCGACCTCCGCCCCGGCGTGGTCGAGCGAACCCGGCAGGTCGCTGCGGACGACCTCCCCGGGCGGCGGCTCGGGGCGGCCGTTGGCTGCCTCACGTCGCGCCGTTGCGGCCGCACCGCGGCGCTCACGGCGCTGCTTGGCGCGTTTGCGATCACGGGCCATGAAGGCGGTCCCGGTTTAGCGGGTCTCCCGGTGACTGGTGTGCCTGCGGCAGAAGCGACAGTACTTCTGCAGCGTCATCCGGTCCGGGTTGTTGCGCTTGCTCTTGTTCGTCTGGTAGTTGCGATGCTTGCAATCCTCGCAGGCGAGGGTGACAGCGATTCGCACGTCTCCACGAGCCATAGGTCAGAAATCCTACGTGGTGGGTGTTGCGGCCTCGGGCGAAGAAAAACCCCGCCCAGGCGCGAGGTCACGGTGAAGTCTAGCGTGCCCGAGGACCCGTTGGGACGGCGCTGGACGCACCCGGCGGGGGCGACGAGCGGCGGGGCCGGCTCACTCGTACAGGGCGAACGTCGCGAGGATCACGTATAGGGCCACCAGCGCCCAACCCTCGAATTCGGCCGCCTCGCCGTCCCCGGCCACCTGCCACAGGGCCAGGGCGGTGAGCGCCAGCGCCCCGGTGTACACCGGCTGGACCGCGAACGTGAGGGTCGTCTTCAGGGCGAAGGAGATCAGCACCAGCAACGGGAACAGGAAGGCGGCGATCTGGGCGACGGAGTTTTTGACGACCGAGATCGCGAGGTCGTTGCGGCGCTTCCACGCCAGCACGATCCCGGCCGTGTTCTCGACGGCGTTGCCCGCGATCGCCACGATCACCAGCCCGGCGAAGGCTTCCGAGAGGTTCAGCGCGGAGATCGCCGGCTGCAGGCCGTTGACGAACCAGTCCGAGACGAACGCCGACGCCACCCCTCCGATCGCCAGCAACGCGATCGTGAGCACCAGCCCGAGCCGTGGTCCCGGCCGGACCGGCGCGGAACCCGGGTCGCGCACCCCGCCCCCACCCTCCTCTCCGGGTTCCCCTCCGGGAGCGCTGTCGGAGCGCAGATAGGGGATCACCCAGGCCCCGTACACGACCAGCAGACAACCGGCTCCGATCGCGGAGATCGTCTTCACGTGGTGGCTGGCGGGGTCGTGGGCGGCCCGGGAGAGACCGAGCAGGACGAGCACGAACATCGTCACCTGCAGGAGCGTCGCGGTGTCGTTCGGGAGCCGAGGGGAGAAGCGCATCAGGCCGTCCTCGGAGCGTCTGGAGCCGACCACGATCACGAGCCCGAGGACGAGCAGGGCGTTGGCGAAGATCGACCCCACCAGCGCCGTCTGGGCGACCACCAGCTCGCTCTTCTGGAGGGCGAAGATGACCACCAGCAGCTCCGGGAGGTTCCCGAGCGTGGACTGCAGCATCCCCGTCACGCCCGGACCGAAGCGCTCGCCCAGCTGCTCGGTGGCGAACGACACCAGCCACGCCAGCCCCGCGAGGGCCACGGTTGCGATCGCGAAGCGGGGGACGGGGCTCCACTGGCCGTAGTTGGCGGCCCCCGCCAGGGCCGTCAGGGCCGCCAGCGCCAGCAGCGCGATCCGCTCGGGGGGACGGAGCGCGGCCATCCCCCCAGCGACCCCCGGCGGCTCGCTCAGTGGCTCTGCAGAACCCGGTCGACGAGCCCGTACTCGAGCGCCTGGTCGGCGGTGAAGAAACGGTCGCGCTCCATGTCGGAGCGCACCTCCTCGGGGCTGCGGCCGGTGTGCTCGGCGTAGATGTCGTCGATCCGGGAGCGCAGGCTCAGGATCTCGCGCGCGTGTATCTCTATGTCGGTGGACTGGCCTTCGAAGCCGGCCGAGGGCTGGTGGATGAGGATCCGGGAGTTGGGCAGCGCGGCCCGCTTCCCCTTGGTGCCGGCGGCCAGCAGCAGCGACCCCATCGACATCGCCACCCCGACACACATCGTCTGCACGTCGGGCTTGATGAACTTCATCGTGTCGTAGATCGCCAGGCCCGAGTAGATGCTCCCCCCGGGCGAGTTGATGTACATCGAGATGTCCTTTTCCGGGTCGTCGCTCTCGAGGTGCAGCAGCTGTGCCACCACGAGGTTGGCGATCTGGTCGTCGATCGGGGTCCCGAGGAAGATGATCCGCTCGTTGAGCAGGCGCGAGTAGATGTCGAACTCGCGCTCCCCGCGGGCGGTGCGCTCGACGACCATCGGGATCAGGGGCATGGCTCCCCACCCTAGCGACCGGGCCGGGGGCGGCCCCGGCGACGGAGCGGGCGCGGAACCGGGGCGCGGCCCATAATGACCCTCGAGGCGCTCACCTTGTTCCCGCTCAACCTCCCCAACCTGCTGACGGTCCTGAGGATCATGCTCGTGCCCGTGCTGGTGGTGGCGCTGCTCGGCAACACCCCCGAGGGGGACGTGCTGGCCGCGATCGTGTTCGCGGCCGCCTCGGCGACGGACTTCGTGGACGGCTACCTGGCCCGGTCGCGCAACTCGATCACCAACTTCGGCAAGCTGATGGACCCGCTCGCCGACAAGCTGCTGATCGTGGCGGCGCTGGTGTCACTCGTGTCGCTCCACCGCCTGGCGGCGTGGGTGGCGATGGTGATCATCACCCGTGAGCTGGCCGTGACGGTGCTGCGGATGGGGGCCAGCCAGGCCGGGGTGGTGATCGCGGCGAGCATGTTCGGGAAGGTCAAGACGTGTCTGCAGATCGCCACCGTCCTGGCGATCATCGCCGTGCCCGGAAAACCGCTGTGGGTGTCGGCGCTGCTGTACACGACGGTGGTGGTCACCGTCCTCTCCGGGCTGGACTACTTCTTCGGGCTCCGCCGCAGGATGGCCCAGGTGGAGGCTCAGACGGGAGGATGAGCCCGGGGGCCGTCCTCGAGCCACTGCTCGAGGCTCGTCTGGCGGGGGACCGGGGACCCGGTCGCGATCTCCTCGCGGAGCTCGCTCAGCAGCCCACCCCGCTCGGCGACCACGCTGTGCTGGTGGATCGTCTCGAGGTTCTCCTGGCGGGCGAGCACGAAGCTCCCACCGTCGAGCTCCCCGAAGCGGCCCACCACCCCGGCCACCATCTCGCGCACGCAGTCCTCCACGAAGCGGGGACGGCGGTGGGCCTTTTCCACGACCTCGACCTCGTCGGAGCGCTTCATCAGCTCGTAGATCTCCGAGGACATGCTCGACTCGGCGATCTCCAGCAGCGTGGCGGCCTCGATCTCGGTGGTGCAGTCCTCCAGGCAGCCGACGAACAGGGTCGCCAGCCCCCTCTGGTTGTGGGTGGCGACCGGGACCGTGGTGAGCACGAGGTCGACCTGCTCCGGGGTCATCCCCTCGGCGAGCAGCCGCTCCCGGGCCCGCTCGGCGACCAGCTCCTGGGCGCAGGGGCAGGCGGTCATGCCGGTGGCCGAGACCCCCACCAGGCGCCGGGTGCCGTGGGCGAAGGCCACCGCCCTCCCGTGGAGGGTGTAGATCTCCTGGGTCTGCACCCCGGACACCGGGGCCGGCTTGTTCTCGGGGTAGCGGGCCGCCACCGTCACTTCCGCCCGGGCAGCCCCCTGGCGGGCGCGGACGAGCTCGGCGATGTGCTGGGCGAGCGTCTCGGCGCGGAACGGAGCCTCACTCAGGACGACCTCGCCGATGGCCTCGTTGACCACCTCTTCGAAGCGGGACATGTGGGCGCCCTTCTGTTCGCCGCTGAGGTCCACGTAGCAGTCGAACCGGGCCAGGAACAGCTCCTCGCGGATGCGGATCACCTTCTCCACCGCGGTGACCCCCACCCGCGACAGTCCCACCGCCACCGACGGGGCGCGGGCCTGCACGTCCTCGCCGGTCCCCAGTGTCGGGAAGGGCGTGGCGTGCGTCGCGCCGGCCTGCATACGCGCCCCAGCGTAGCGACCGCGATCTCACCCGATCGCGTGCCCGCCCGGCCGCACAGCGGGAAACCGAGCCGTCAGCTACCGTAAGCGACCGCACACGCGACGGGACTGGCCGGCGCGAGGGGAGAGGATGGTCGTTAGTGCGATGACCGACAAGGGTGATGTCGTGATCAGCCCGCCCGGGGGGGCGACGGTGGAGATAGAGGAGCTCCAGACCCTGCTTGCGGAGGCCCACGAGCGGGGCGTGGTGACGGCGGTGGCGCTGAGCGCGGCCGTCGAGGAGGCGGAGCTGTCGGTGCAGCAGACGGGTGAGCTGATGAGCTACCTCGAGGAGCACGCGATCGAGGTGCTCGGGTCGGGTGGGCCCCCCGCCGAGCTCGACTCCGCAGCGCAGCTCGATTCGGGCCCGGAGGACGCGACCGACGCCTCCCCCGAGGACGTGCCCGGGGATGGTGAGGACGAGCTCGCCGAGACACGGGAGGAGCGCCCGCGAGGGGAACGTTCCGCCGCCGTCCAGACCCGCCTGGAGGAACTCCGCCGGCGTGATGTTGACCTCACGATCGAGCCGAGCCTCGACTCGCTGCGGCTGTACCTGCGCGCGATCGGGCGGGTGCCGCTGCTGAGCGGCGAAGAGGAGGTCGCGCTGGCCAAGCGGATCGAGCGGGGGGACATGTCCGCCAAGCAGCACATGGTGGAGGCAAACCTGCGGCTGGTGGTGTCGATCGCGAAGGGCTACGTGGGGCGCGGGCTGACGCTGCTCGACCTGATCCAGGAGGGGTCACTGGGGCTCATCCGGGCGGTGGAGAAGTTCGACTATCGCCGCGGTTACAAGTTCTCCACCTACGCCACCTGGTGGATCCGCCAGGCGGTCACCCGCTCACTGGCCGACAAGGCCCGCACGATCCGGATCCCGGTCCACATGGTGGAGCGGTTGAACAAGCTGATCCACGCGGAACGCCGCCTGGTGCAGCAGCTGGGGCGCGACCCGAGCGCGGCCGAGCTCGCCCAGGAGCTGGAATGCTCGGTCCCCGAAGTGCGGGAGGTGCTGCGGATCACCCAGCAGCCGGTGTCGCTGGAGAAGCCGGTCGGGGAGGAGGACGACTCGGCCCTGGCGGACTTCATCGAGGACGACTCGGCGGAGTCGCCGTTCGAGATCGCATCGGAGGCGCTTCGCAGGGAGAACGTCAGCCGCGTGCTGGCGTCGCTGCCGACGAGGGAGCGCGAGGTGATCGAGCTGCGGTACGGCATCGTCGGTGGCCGTCCCAGGACCCTCGAGGAAGTCGGGAGGGCGTTCAACATCACCCGTGAGCGGGTCCGCCAGATCGAGAACCGGACGCTGAAGAAGCTGCAGTCGCTGCCCGACGCGCAACAGCTGCGCGAGGCCTCCTGAGTTCCCGGCGCCTAAACTGACGAGCCCCGGCGGGGTTCCCGAGCGGTCAAAGGGGACGCGCTGTAAACGCGTTGGCTCTGCCTTCGCAGGTTCGAATCCTGCCCCCGCCATCGAGGTCCCCTTCGCGCGCGCGCACGCGTAATGGAAGTCCCTCACCCCCGCCTCGGGGGGAGCTGATGGCAATGCGGCGCCGGTCGGTTTGGCGGGGATATCGAGCGGTAGAGGCGGCCTGACCCGCAGGGGTAGGTCCTCCGGTCCACCCCCAGAGCGAACCCGTCCCGCGCCGCGGTTGCTCGCGCTGGACCGCGGCGCGGGAGGGTCTTGGCCGCAGCCGATCCGCTCGCTCGGGGCGGTTCGTCCTCGGGGGCGTTTGGGGGTCCCGCGGGGCGGGGTAGGGATCAACCGGTTGGTGCGCCCCGCAACC
>DATJOU010000211.1:0-3187 GCA_035506775.1 Solirubrobacteraceae bacterium
CGAGCTGGAGGGCGTCACCGGCGCCGGACAGGGTGTCTCCACCGACATCATCGAGGCGGCCGCTCGCGCCTACGTGCGGGCGCTTTCGGTGGCCGTCATGCGCTCGCAGGCGAGCGACGCGGTGGGGCTGCCGGAGACGGCCTAGCGTGTCCTATTCCCGAGGTGTAGCGACGCTCGGTCATCGAGCGGCTCCCATCTTGCGGGCACCGTAGACGATCTCGGCTGGGACTCGTCCGCGTGTGAGACGGCCTGTGTGGGCCCTGTCGTGGTTGTAGGTGAGCAGGTACTGCTCGAGGTCTTGCTTGAGGGCGGTGCTCTTGGGTGCGAGGGCGCGCGCGAAGGCGGGACGCCAGCACTCCTCGAGGATCGTGAGCTGTAGGCGCTCCACGTTCCCGTTGGAGGTCGGCCTGCCGGCACGGATGCGACGGTGCTGAACATCAAGGCGCTGCAGCTCGCCGACGAACTCTTTGGAGCGGAACTCTGAACCGTTGTCGCTGATCACGGCCCTGAGCTTCCAGCCGGCGGCTGCGAGCTCGCTGGCGACCTTGTGCACGAGGCTGCACGTGTGGCGAGCGACGGGATTGCGCTCTGAAGTGTGCAGCTGCGCCCACGCGAACCCCGAGGCGATGTCGATCGCGGTGTACTGCCAGACGGTGCCCTTGGTACCTGCCAGGCGCCCGACGTAGAAGCAGTCGACGCCCACGATCTCTCCAGGCTCTGAGGCGTCGATATGCCTCTCAGGAGGCGGTGAGGGTGGCTTTCGCTCATACGCATCCGCGTATCCGGCGATCAGCGCCAGCCTTCTGGTCCTGGTCGACAGGCCGTGGCGCTTTAGGACCCGCCAGACACCATGCTCGGAGATCCGGATCCCGCCCCACTTCTCCCGGGCGAGTTCGGCTGAGATCCGCCGCGGACCACACCCGGGGTGAGCCAGGCTGAACGCGAGCACCCGCTGCTCCAAATGTGGGCCGATCTGGTTAGGCATCCGCGGGCGACGGCGCTCGCGGACCCGCAGCGCCTCCAGCCCCCAACGGTCAACCCGGCCCTTCCAGCGGTAGTAGGTCGAGTGATGGACCCCCATCGCTCGGCACGCCGGCCTGACCCCGATCTCCGCTGCCAGCGTGAACAACCTCAGGCGGTAGCCGAACAGCACGTCATCATGCGTCACGCGAGCTTCCCTCCCTCTTTACTTGGCGGTTTTGAAGGAGCCTGAAGCCGCGCACGGACAGCCCGGCCACGGCCGGGCTGCCGTCATTCAAAGCGTCTCTATAGATCCCGCAGGCGTCGCGAGAACTCGGGGTTAGTCCAGCCTAGCGTGGCGCAGCGCAGCCGGGGGGAGGCCGTCGTCGCCGCTCTGCGCGACCGTGCCGACGCAGGCCTCAGCTTGCCGACGAGGTTCTGCGGATGACGCGCGGCGACGATTGACCACCCTGGTCGATTCCAGCGTTCTCCTCGACGTGCTCGCCCCCTCGCGCTGACGGCAATGGTCCGAGGAACAGCTCGCCTCCACGGCCGAGCAGGATGAGCTTGCGATCAACCAGGTCGTCTACGCGGAGATCGCGGTCGGCTTCGAAAGTCGCGACCAGCTCGAGCGCGCCTGGTCGCGCCGGACGTATCCGACGCGTAGCCGTCCGCTACCCCGGGCCGCGCTCGAACTGCCCGGCGGCTTCGAAGCGGGGTGCCCAGGGCTGGGCGGAGCCGGTCCACACTTCGACCGACGGCTCGATCCAGGAGGCGTCGTCGAGAGCCCCCGCCTTGATGAACACCATCTCCGGCATCGCCCCGGCCACGCTGAACACCGGGGATCCGCACGCGGAGCAGAAGTTCCGCTGGGTCTCGGCCCCGTGGTCGGAGCCGACGGTCGAGTAGGAGGACAGCGTGTCGCCCTCGACGTCGAACGCCTCCCGCGGCACGCCCACGATCACCGAGTACGGATTGCCGGTCTGGCGCTGGCAGTCGGTGCAGTGACACACGGCCTGCACGACCGCGTCCCCGTCGGCGGTGAAGGTGACGCTGCCGCAGAGGCAGCGGCCGGTTAGCGGTGAGGGGGCCACGTGGCGAACAGTACACCCGCCCGGCGACCGCTGCGCAGAGGTGGAGCTGTCCGAGACCTGGACTTTCAGGGTCCGCGACGGCGCCATCGTCGAGGTGCACGAGTATCTGACGCGCCAGGCTGCGCTCGAGGCTGTGCCGGCGCAGGAGTGACACGGGCGCTCGCCGCCGCGGACCGCGAAGGCGCTGGCGGTGTCTGTGATAGCGTACAAACGTATGGCGACAGCCACCAAGCCGAAGACGGCGACCACCAAGCAGAAGGCGGCGACCAATGCCTCGACCAAGGCACCGTCGAGGGCCGCGGCGAGCGCCGAGGTCGCCGCCTTCGACGCCCCCGTCATCGGCGAGCGCGTGAAGGCGCTGCGCGAAGCGAGCGGCCTCTCGCTGAGGGACCTGGCCGAGCGCAGCGGGGTCAGCGCCCCGATGCTCTCGCAGGTGGAGCGGGGGGACACGAGCCCTACGCTGACCGTCGCCGCTCGCATCGCAGCCGGGCTGGAGCTGACCCTGTCGCAGCTGCTGCGTCTCGACGAGGGCGGCGCGGTCACGATCGTCCGCCCGGGCCAACGCCGCCGCGGCGGCAGCTCGAGGCGCAGGCACACCTACGAGGTGCTCACCGCTCCCCGGCCGGGGCAGCGGGCCGAGCTCTCCCGTCACACGCTCGCGGCGGGGGGAGCCACCGGGGCCGAGGACGACCCGCCGATGCACGAGCCCGGGAGCCGCGAGACCGCGTTCGTCGAGAGCGGATCTGTGGTGCTCGTGTGCGACGGCCAGCGCCACCGTCTCGACGCCGGCGACTGCGTGACCTTCGACGCTGACCTGCCACACCACTTCGAGAATCCAGCCGGTGAGCCCGCCGTCTTCCTGGCGGTGCTGTCCGCGGGCCTGAGAAGGAGCTGACGATGCCCAAGACGATGTTCGAGAAGATCTGGGAGGCCCACGAGCTGGACGGCTCGGGGCTGCTGTACATCGACCTGCACCTCGTCCACGAGGTCACCAGCCCGCAGGCGTTCGACGCCCTGCGGATGGCGGGCCGGGGGGTTCGCCGAGCCGACCGCACGCTCGCCACGGCCGACCACAACACGCCCACCGACGGCACCCCCACGGCGGCCCTGATCCGCGACGAGCTCTCCCGGGT
>DATJOU010000212.1:0-21502 GCA_035506775.1 Solirubrobacteraceae bacterium
AGCTTGATGACCGGCGCCTGCTGGTCGGCGTCCGCCAGGCGCAGGTCTTCCTCGTCGCCATCCTCCTCCTCGTCGACCAGGTCCTCGATCGACTCGTCCATGCGGACGAGCTTGGAGAGCATCAGGTCGAGGTCCTCGATCGAGGCGGCGCACGGACGGATGCGCCTGCCGGTCATCATCCCGATGTCGTCGATCGTGAGCACGTTGGTGGGGTTGGCCATCGCCACCAGCAGCTCGCCGTTCTCGTCGAAGCCCACCGGCACCGCCTGGTAGCGGCGGGCGGTCTCCGAGCTGATCAGGTTGACCGCCCCCATGTCGACGTCGAAGGTTGTGAGGTCGATGAAGTCCAGGCCGAAGCGCTCGGCCACCACCCGGCCGAGCTGGTCGTGTCGGAGGATCCCCCGTTCGACCAGGATCAGCCCGGTCGGACGGCCCTGGTCGCGACCGGTTTTGACGGCCTCCTCGACGGTCTCGCGGTCGGCCAGCCCGAGGTCGACGACGACCTCGCCGATCATCCGCGAGGAGCGGCCGGGGTGGCGTGGCGGATACAGGCCCTGGGGCAGCTTCTCGGGGACCGCCGGGGTCACCTCGGGAGACTCGTCGGAGACTGACGGCGGGCGTGCGGCGGTCGGCGTGGCGGAGCGTGCCATCCCCCTACCTATCGGCATCGGCGAGAGCTGTCTTGATCGCTGGTATCGGCTCTGTCACGCCGGACCCGGCAGAGAGAATCGCCCCATGATGTACGGTGGTCTGCGATGCAGCCCCTCATCTGGGACCGACGGCCGGATGGGCTCCGGGCCCCGGCGATGGTGTGCGCCTTCCAGGGATGGAACGACGCCGGTGACGCGGCCTCCAGCGCGGTCTCCTTCCTGGCCACCTCGCTGAACGCCCGCCGCTTCGCGAAGATCGACTCGGAGGAGTTCTACGACTTCCAGTCCAACCGTCCCTGCATCGCCCTGGACGAGACCGAAAAGCGCCAGATCACCTGGCCGACGGTTGAAATCCTGGAAGCGACGGCGCCGCGGGCCCCGCGTGACCTGGTGCTGGTGCAGGGGACCGAGCCCTCGATGCGCTGGCGTGCGTTCGGGGCCCACCTGGTTGACCTGGCCGAGGCCCTGGGCGTGCAGATCGTCGTCTCGCTGGGGGCGCTGCTGGGGGACGTCCCGCACACGCGCCCGGTGGCGTTGACCGGCCACGCCTCCGACGGGGCGCTGCTGGAGCGCCTCGGGGTGGCGAGCTCCAGCTACGAAGGCCCGACCGGGATCGTCGGGGTGCTGCACACGGCCTGCGCCGACGCCGGGCTGCCGTCGGCGAGCCTGTGGGCGGCGGTGCCCCACTATGTGGCGGCGGCCACCAACCCGAAGGCCGCGCTGGCGCTGCTGCGGCGCGTGGAAGTCCTGATCGGGGTGTCGGTGGACGTGTCCGAGCTCGAGTCCGCGGCGGCCGACTACGAGCGCCAGATCGGCCTGGCGGTGCAGAGCGACCCGGACATCCAGGCGTTCGTCGAACGGCTCGAGCAGGCCGCCGACTCCGAGGCCCCGTCGGCCGCCCAGGAGGTTCCCTCCGGCGACGCCTTGGCGCGTGAATTCCAGCGTTTCCTGCGTCAGCGGGGACGCAACTAGGCCGCCTCGGCGGCCGGGCACACGACGCGGTAGTCGCACATCGCGCAGGCTGCCGGCGAGGGGGTCGGATCGAAGCGCTGGGCGAGGATCCCGTCGCCCACCTCCAGCACCAGCTCCTCCAGCGCCTGGGCGTCGGGTGAGCGATCGGGGACCGGCACCTTGAGGTCGTCGAGCACGTAGTAATAGGCCTGGCGGGAGCACTCCAGCCCCCAGTCCTCGCGAGCCGCCAGCGCGTACAGGGACAGCTGCACGTCGTCGGCGAGCTGGTCGGGGGTGCGGGGCCGGGAGGTCTTGTAGTCGATCAGCTCATAACCGTTCCCGTCCCCGCCCGGGAGCCGGTCCACGCGGTCCACCCGCCCCCGCAGGTGGTGGGGGCCGACCCGGAACGAGAACGAGCGCTCGAACCACACCGGGTCCACGTCCTCCCGGATCAGCCGCTCGTGGTAGCGGCAGAGCGCGTCGCGGGCCTTGGCCATGAACACCAGGTCGGACTCGGTTTCGCCGAGGGCGCTGCGCCGCCACACCTGCTCGAGCAACTCGAGCATTCCCTCCAGCGTCTGGTCGGAGCCCGAGTGGTAGCGCTCCAGCACCTGGTGGATGACGATCCCGAACCGCTGCTGGACAGTCTGCGGGACCGGGATCCGGAGCACGCGGGCGAACTTGTAGCGCAGGGGGCAGGAGCGGTAGGTCTGGATGTCCGACGCCGACATCGCCAGGCCGGCACCGCGCCGCGGCAGGAAGGGCTCGAGCGAGAGCTCCTCGCGGGCCACGATCGAGCGCACCGCCGGGCCCCCGTCGTCGGTCTCCGCCAGCAACGTCTGGTCGAGCGTGGAGGTCTGGAGGATCTCGCGCTCCAGGGGGGTGGCGGCCGCCAGCAGGCGGGCGTTGATGTCGGCCAGCGCCTCCCCGAGATCCTGCCCGGCGGGACGCTGGATCAGCGCCGAGACCTTCAGCAGCTCGAGGTAGCGCACGATCCCGTGGGAGATGTCGAGGTCGGTGTCGAGACGCAGCTCGCCCAGCCGCCCGCCGATCCTCCCGATCCCCTGGGCGAGCTCTTCGCGGAGCGCCGTGAGCGTGCGCTGCAGGCGCTCCTCGGTCTCCTGGCCCGCACCCGAGGCGACCGAGCGGTCGTGGTGCTCGGTGGCCACGGCGGCGAGGTGGCGGACCAGCTCGATGGTCTCGGCTTCGGGGTGCCGGGCCAGGAACTCCCCCGCGAGCGCGCGCAGGGCGCCGAGGTCCCCGCTCGAGCGGGCGGCGTCGGCGGGGGTCATCAGCCGCCGCCGCAACAGGCCCAGGCGGTCGATCAGGGACGACAGGAAGGCGGCCGGCTCGAGCGTGTGCAGCTCGGCCTCGACCACGCGGTGCAGGGAGGCGAAGCGCTCGATCCGCTCCCGTGCCTCCGGCGGCACCTGGGGGGATTCGATCGCCGCCCCCACCCCCACGACCAGGTCGAGCTTGCGCCGGCGGGCGACCTGGATCACGCGGGCGAGGTCCACCTGGCGCAGCTCCACGGGAGGGCGGGCGAGCGCCCGGGCCACCGCGCTGGCGTCCTGGGGATCGACGAGCAGGCGCAGCCAGGCGATCACGTCGCGCACCTCGGGACGCCCGAGGAAGCCGTCCCCCGGCTCCCCCTCGCGCGAGGGTCCTTCGCGCGAGAGCCCCGGTGGCGCCGTCGCGATCTCCAACCCAGACACTCCCGCACAGGATACGGCTCGGCGGGGGCGGCCTCGACAGGCCCGGCGGTGACGAGGAAGCTAGGCTGGGACTCCGATGGAGTTCGTCGACTGGCGTGTGGCACAGCGAGTGGGAGAGCTGATCGCCGGGACCCCTCCGTTCGGCTCGATCAGCTCCGAGCGGGTGGAGCCGATGGCGCACGACTTCGCCGTCCGCGTGGCCGCCTACAGCGGGCTGCGGCCCCCGGCCGAGCTGCCCCGGCTGGAGCTGGTGGACCGCCCGGTGTGGATCGCCGCCAACCTGAGGACGATGCGCCCGCTGTTGGGCCGCCTCTCTGAGCGGGCCGGGATCGAGCCGCCCCACAGCGCCCTGGCCTATCCGTTGCGATCGGCCACCGGGCTGCTGATGGGGGCCCAGGTGGGAGCCCTCACGGGGATGCTCTCCCAGCGGGTCCTCGGCCAGTACGACCTGGCGCTGCTCGACGCCTCGGTCCCGCCCCGGCTGCTGCTGCTGGCCCCGAACCTGGCCCAGGCGGCCGCGGCCCTGGAGCTGGACCGCGACGAACTGGTGCTGTGGGTCACGATCCACGAGATCACCCACGCGGTCCAGTTCTCGGGGGCGCCGTGGCTGCGCGAGCACCTCGCCGGGCTGATCACCGAGCTGATCGACGGCCTCGAGGTCAGCGTCAACTCCTCCGGGGGAGGTTGGATCCCCAAGCTCCCCGCCGGCGGGGACCTGCGCGATCTGGTCGAGCGGGCACGCCGGGGGGACCTGCTGAGGATGACGATCGGCGAGGACCGCTGGCGGCTGGTGGAGCGGATCCAGGCGACGATGTCGCTGGTCGAGGGACACGCCGAGCACACGATGGACGTGATCGGGGCACAGCTGCTGCCGTCGCTGGACCGGCTGCGGGCGGCGATGAACGCCCGCCGCCAGAACCGGGGGCTGCCGTGGAGGGTGCTCGAGCGGCTGCTGGGACTCGAGCTGAAGCTGCGCCAGTACGAGACCGGCAGACGCTTCTGCGACGCGGTGGTGGACGCCGCAGGCCCGCCCGCGCTGGCCCGCGCGTGGGAGAGCCCGGCCACGCTGCCGCGCCCGGACGAGCTCGAGCGCCCGACGGAGTGGATGGCCCGGGTCAGCAAACCGCCGGCCGCGCTGCCGGCGCAGAGCGGGGCCTAGGAAGACCAGGGACCCCGGCGGGGCGGTCGTTGTCCGCTTGGGGCGGCGGGCGCCCGTCGAGGTAGGCGGCCCAACCGGTGGACGCGGTCGGCCCTACGCCGGGGTCCATCGCAGGTACTTCCCCGAAAATCGGGAAGTACGAGGGTGTGACCTGAAAAACAGTCGCCCAAAGTCGGCCGAACGCGCGTTCCGTATGTTACAAAGTCGGCGCGTGGAACCCCGCGAGAAATCAGGGTTTCTGGGGTCCGTGCTACTCTTTCTGTAACGAACTTCCAGGTGCGGGTTACAAACATGTGTTCGGTACGCGGAACGAGGCGACCCGAACATCACACGAACTGACACCCGCGCCCTTCGCGCGAGGAAGGAAGAGACCAGAGACATGCCACCGGCCAACGCCACAGCCCCGAAAGCCACCAAACCGCGAGCCAAAGCCGCACGCAAAAGCGCCCGCGCTTCCGCAGCCGGCAAAACGGCCACGCGTAAACCGGCCCGTAAAGCCGCCGCCCGCAAAAGCACCGCTCGCAAACCGGCCGCGAAAGCGACCGCCGCGCGCCGCGCCAGCTCCCGCCGCTCGAAAGCGATCCGGGCCAAAGGCTCACGCACCCGTGTGGTGCACTCCGCTCAGAGCACGATCCGCCAGAGCGAGACCGCCACGAGGGACACGGCGAACGTGTTCGGCGACTACGCCGAGCGCGCCGTCCTGATCCCGGTGGGCGCCGCCCTGCTGGCCCGCGACCGGGTCGTCTCGTCCGTGAGCGACACTCTGTCCACGTACTCCTCCAGCACCAAGACGCAGGCCCAGCTGCGCCGCTTCGAGCGCCGTGGGGTCACCGCCCGCAACCGCCTCGAGCGGGAGGTGCGCAAAGCCCGCGTGCGCGTCGAGCGTGAACTGCGCCAGCGCCGCCGGGTGGTCGAGAACCGCGTCAGCGACCTCGACGACCGCCGCGAAGCGCTGACCCGCAACGGCAGCGAGTTCGCGGAACGGGGTGCCGAGATCGCCCGCGAAGTGCAGGAGCGGATCCTCAGCCTCGTCTAGGACCAGAAGCTTCCCCCGCCCCGGACGGAGAGACCGGGCAAGCGGGAAAGTCTGTCGGCCTCATATCTCGCCGGCAGTAGTAGCACCCTCTCCTCCCCTCGACCCGCGGGCGGCCCCCACCGCCCGCGGGTCATTTTTTGCCCGTCCCGGTGGTGGGCGGAGGCGCACTTCCTTACCGGCCGCGCCGGGTGGGGACGCCGGTTTGCCAGAATGGGGTCCGTGACCGACAAGAACCAGATCTCCAAGGCGCTGGAGGTGGTGATCGACCCCGAGCTGCACCGCTCGATCGTCGAGCTCGACATGGTGCGCTCGATCGACCTGAGCCCCAACGGGGTGGTGGACGTGACCGTGTCGCTGACCACCCCCGGGTGCCCGATCCGGGGGCACTTCCAGAGCTCGGTCGTGCAGGCCGTCTCCCCGCTGGAGGGGGTCACGCACGTGAACGTGTACTTCGACGTGCTCACCGACACCCAGAAGGCGGCCCTGCAGCAGAAGCTCGGACGCGGCAGCCTGCCGGCCGGGACGCTCGCCCAGGTCGGGAACGTGATCTGCGTGGGCTCCGGCAAGGGGGGCGTGGGCAAGTCCACCCTCACCGCCAACCTCGCCGCCGCGCTGGCCGCCGAGGGGCATTCCGTCGGGGTCCTCGACGCCGACGTGTGGGGCTACTCGATCCCGCGCATGTACGGCCTCGGGGCCACCCGCCCGGACGTGTCGGCCCAGCGGAAGATCATCCCGCTGGAGTCCTCCGGCGTGAAGGTGATGTCGATCGGGTTCTTCGTCGAGGAGGACGCGGCCGTCGTGTGGAGGGGCCCGATGCTCCACAAGGCCCTCACGCAGTTCCTCCAGGACGTGGAGTGGGGGGCCCTTGACTACCTGCTCGTGGACCTCCCCCCCGGCACCGGGGACGTCTCGATGACCCTCGCCCAGCTGCTCCCCCAGGCTCGCTTCCTGATCGTCACGACCCCCCAGGAGACGGCCCAGAAGGTGGCCCGGCGGGCCGCCCAGATGGCGCACAAGGTGGAGCTGGAGATCGCGGGCGTGGTCGAGAACATGTCGAGCTTCACCACCCCCTCGGGGGAACGCTTCGAGATCTTCGGGGAGGGCGGGGGAGCCGAGCTCGCAGACGAGCTGGACGTGCCCCTGCTGGGCAAGGTTCCGCTCACGATGGCGCTGCGCGAACACGCCGACGACGGCCTCCCGCTCGTGATCGAGGATCCGGACGACCCCTCGGCCCAGGCGATCCGCCAGGTCGCCCGGGGGGTCATCGCGGTCGCTCCGCCGAAGCCCTTGGCGCTGCCGCTGGTCGAGGTGCCCAACGCCTCCCCGCAGCAGGGGGAGCGCAAACCCGTGGGCATGTCGCTGCCGATGGCCTAGCCCCGCGGGGCCGCCCACCCGGCAGAGGACATGCCCGGACCCGACGGCGCGGGGCCGGACGGCCACGCGCGGGTGTTCCCGAGGCGGGGACGCCGGTACCCGAACCGGCGTGCTTGACAAGCGCGCACACGTGAGAGGATCGTTTCGACATGGCGGTAGAGAGAGGGCAGGAGGAGCAGGAGCAGGACAGGGACGACGACGCCGTGGACCGCGCCGTGGACGCGGCGGTCGAGGGCCCGGCCGACGGCGCGCTCGAGTTCGACGAACGGCGAGCCAAGCTCGAGCGGCTGCGCGCCGAAGGGGTTGACCCCTATCCCCCGATCAGCCTGTGGAACAGCCGCGAGCGAATCGCCGACGTGATCGCCGCCCACGACCCGGTAGGCCTGGAGCAGGGAGAGCACCCGGACCTGCCCCATCAGATCGCCGGCCGCCTGGTGGCCCGCCGCGAGCACGGCAAGACCGCCTTCCTCGACGTGCGCGACCTGTCCGGGACGATCCAGGTGGTGGTTCGCGTGGACGCGGTCGGGCAGGAGGAATACGACCGCGTGCTCAACCTCGACATCGGCGACATCGTCGGGGTGAAGGGGGTCGTGTACGTCACCCAGCGGGGGCAGCTGGCGCTGGCGGTGAAGGAGTGCACGCTGCTGACCAAGACACTGCGCCCGCCCCCGGACCGCCACCACGGCCTCGGCGACACCGGTACCCGCTACCGCTACCGCGAGCTCGATCTGCTCGCCAACGAGGACACCCGGGAGCTGTTCGTCACGCGGGCGAAGATCGTCTCGGCGATCCGCGAGTGGCTCAACGAACGCCACTTCGTGGAAATCGAAACCCCCGCCCTGCAGTCGCTCGCGGGGGGCGCCGGGTCACGCCCCTTCACCACCCACCACAACGCCCTCAACCGCGACCTCTACCTGCGCATCTCGGTTGAGCTGTTCCTCAACCGCTGCATCGTCGGGGGGATGGAGAACGTCTACGACATGGGCAAGGTGTTCCGCAACGAGGGCATCTCTCCCAAGCACAGCCCCGAGTTCACGATCATCGAGTTCATGCAGGCCTATGCCGATTACTACGACGTGGCAACCGTGACCGAAGAAATGTTCCGCGACGTCGCCCAGCGTGCCCTCGGCCGTACCACGGTGCAGCGGGGCGGCGAAACGATCGACCTCGCCAAGCCCTGGCGGCGGATCACGATGCGCGAGCTGATCCTCGAGCGCATGGGGATCGACTTCATGGAGTCCGACGTCAAGCAGCTCGCCGAGGTGCTCGACGGCCCGGTGGACCCCCAGGCCACCTGGGCGGAGCTGGTGGGGGACATCTACACCAAGCACATCGAGCACACCATCAACCAGCCCACCCACGTGTTCGACTTCCCGCTGGAGCCGTTCCCGATCACCAAGCCCCACCCCGTCCACCCCGAGCTGGCCGAGCACTTCGACGCCGTCATCGGGGGCGTCGAGCTCGTCAGCGGGGACACCGAGCTGAACGACCCGGTGGACCAGTGGCAGCGGTTCGTGGACCAGCGCAAGCGGCGCATGATCGATGACGCCGACGTCCCCCACCCCAACGACGAGGAGTACGCGCGGGCGATCGAGTACGGCTACTCGCCCACCGCCGGAGGAGGCATGGGGGTGGATCGGCTGGTGATGATCCTCACCGAACGGGACACCCTGCGCGAGGTGATCCCGTTCCCGATCGTGAGGGACATCTCATGAGCTCGAAGCTGAACCTCGACCCCGGCGTGGTGAGCGCCTGCCGCCAGGCCGCCAAGCGGATCGCCGAGGACGTCTTCGAGCAGATCTCCGCCCGCACCACCGTGTCGGTGGAGCGCTCGATCACGCGCCTGATGGGGGTGGACGGGGCCGACGAGCTGGAGGTGCCGCTGCCCAACGTGCTGGTCGAACACATCGCCGCCCGCGGAGGGCTCGAGCGGGGGATCGCCTTCTGGCTGGGGAACGCGATGCTGGCGACCAACCGTACCCCCCAGCAGATCGCCGAGGCGGTGAGCGCCGGCGAGCTCGACCTGATCGCGCTCGAGCCGGCCGAGGAGCAGTCCATCCGCGAGCGGGTCGGCGAGGAGTGCGGCGCCCGGATCGGAGAGATCGTGGCGCGCTTCGAGGACCGCCGGGTGATGCGCCGGCGGCTCGGGGAAGCGCCCGCGCCGCTGCGCTACGTGCTGACCGCCACCGGAGACGTGTACGAGGACGTGGTCCACGCCAAGGCCGTGGCGGAGGCCGGGGGCGACATCGTGGCGGTGATCCGCTCGACCGCCCAGAGCCTGCTCGACTACGTCCCCTTCGGCCCCACCACCGAGGGCTACGGGGGCACGTTCGCGACCCAGGCCAACTTCCGGATCATGCGCGAGGCGATGGACGAGTGGTCCGAGCAGCACGGCCGCTACGTGCGCCTGTCGAGCTTCTGCTCGGGTCTGTGCATGTCGGAGATCGCGATGATGGGCGCCTGGGAGGGCTTTGACAACATGGTCAACGACGCCCTCTACGGGATCCTCTACCGCGACATCAACATCGTCCGGGGGCTGATCGACCAGCGCATCTCGCGGATGATCAACGGCTACTTCGGCGTCGTCATCAACACCGGCGAGGACAACTACCTGCGCACCGCCGACGCGATCGAGGCGGCCCCGTCGGTGACCGCGTCGCAGTTCATCAACTATCAGCTGGCCCGCGAATCGGGCGTCCCCGACGCCCAGATCGCGCTCGGGGACGCGTTCGAGATCGACGTCCCGGTCCGCAACGGGCTGCTGTACGAGTGGGCCCAGGCACAGCTCACGCGGGAGCTGTTCCCGGATTGTCCGGTCAAGTACATGCCCCCCACCCGCCACATGGACGGCAACCTGTTTCGCACCCACGCGGCGGACACGCTGTTCAACCTGGTCACGATCGCCACCTGTCAGGGGATCCAGACGATCGGGGTGCCGACAGAGGGGATCTTCACCCCCCACGTCCACGACCGCGTGCTCGGGCTCCAGAACGTGGACTACGTGTTCAACGCCGCCGCCGACCTCGGCGAGGAGATCGAGTTCAGGCCCGGGGGGATCATCCAGACCAGGGCCCAGGAGGTGCTCGCAGGGGCCCACGAGCTGCTCGAGCGGATCGCCGACGAAGGCCTCTTCTCGGCGATCGAGCGGGGCAGCTTCGGCGACGTCAGCCGGCGCGTGGACGAGGGCCGGGGGATCGAGGGGATCGTGAAGACGGGTAACGGGTACTTCAACCCGTTGCTCGAGCTGATGACTGAGGCCAGCTATGCCTAGGGAGGTTGACCTGACGGCGGTCGGACCCTACGCCGACCACCTCGGCGACGGGCTCGTGCAGATGAGCTTCACGCTCCCGGTCCCGTACTCGCTGGCGGCACGCCGGGCGGCGCTGGAGCTGGCGGCGGGGATGGGCTTCGAGGAGCCGGAGGTGGTCCACTACCAGCAGCTCACCGAGGGCTACACGTACTTCGTGATGTACGGGCGCTGCACGGTGGCGATCGACTTCTCCGCCATGCAGGGAGAGGGATTCGACATCGAGTACATGAACGAGGACGAGGTCGAGCGCTTTGTCGAGGAGCAGATCGGCAGGCGGATCGTGGTCGTCGGCGCCAGCACCGGCTCGGACACCCACTCCGTGGGGATCGACGCGATGCTCAACCTCAAGGGCTACCACGGCCACCACGGGCTGGAGGGGTACCGCTCCTTCGAGACCTACAACCTCGGCAGCCAGGTGCCCAACGGCGTGCTGCTGGCGAAGGCGATCGAGGTGCACGCCGACGCGATCCTCGTCTCCCAGACGGTCACCCAGCAGAACCTCCACGTGCAGAACCTCACCGAGCTCGTCGAGATGGTCGAGGCCGAGGGGCGGCGGGCGCAGATCATCATGGCCTGCGGGGGCCCCCGGGTCACGAACGAGCTGGCCAAGGAGCTCGGCTACGACGCCGGCTTCTCCAAAGGGACCGAACCCCAGCACCTGGCCACCTTCCTCGCCCGCGAGCTGGCCGCCCGGGCGCCCGCCAGGGCCTGACCGACGGCGCCGGTGCGTCTCAGCGAGCTGAGCTTCCCCGCCAGACGCCTGGCGCTGATCGGACTGGCCAAGAACACCGGCAAGACGGTCGCGCTGACGACCCTGCTGGGCGAGCTCGAGCAGCAGGGTCGCACGGTCGGGGTCACCTCGGTCGGCCGCGACGGCGAGGAGCACGACGTGATCGACGCCCGCATCGAGAAGCCGCGCGTGGCGCTGGCGGCGGGGAGCCTGCTGGCGACCACCGACGAGCTGCTGCGCGCCAGCGGGCTGCCGTACGAGCTGCTGTCGGAGACCGAGTCCCGCACCCCCCTCGGGCGGGTGCTGGTGGTGCGCCTGGAGGGAGCGGGAATCGTGGAGGTCGCGGGACCGAGCGCGGCCCAGCAGGTGCGGGCGGTGAGCGAGCTGATGCTCCACCACGACGCCGACCAGGTCCTGATCGACGGCGCCATCGACCGCCGGGCGGCCTCCGCCCCCGAGGTCTGCGACGGGCTCGTGATGGCCACCGGCGCCGTGCTCGGGAGCGAGATCGAGGAGATCGTGACGCGTACCGCCGAGGCGGTCGAACTCGCCCGCCTGCCGCTGCTCGACGGTGACGACGGGGTGGCCGCCCGCACGCGGGAGCTGGCGGAGGGCCACGGGGGCCACCTGAGCGCGCTCGTCGCCGGCGACGGCTCGGTCCAGGAGCTGCCCCCCCGCTTCGCGCTGCGGGCCGACGGCGCGGCCCTGGCGGAGCTGCTCCCGGTCCACGCCGCCGGCAGCCACCTGCTGGTCGGGGGAGCCGTCCCCGAGAGCCTGCTGGAGGCGCTGGTGGAGCTGCACCGGCGCGGACGCGAGCTGCCGGTGGTGGTCGTCGGGGACCCCACGAGGGTGTTCCTGAGCAGCCACGGCGTGGGCTGGTACCGCCGACAGGAGATCGAGCTGAGGGCCACCCGCAGCGCACCGCTGCTGGCGCTGACGGTCAACCCGGTCGCCCCCCGCTCGCACAGCTTCGACTCACGCGAGCTGCGCGGGCGGCTCGACCACGCCCTCGAGGACCTCCCGATCCTCGACGTCTGCGCGCCCGAGTATCCGGGGCCGGACATCGAGCCCTCCCCCGACGGGACCTCCGGCTCGCCGGACGGGGCCTCCGCGCCCTGAGGGGACCCCTCCCCGCCGGGGAGCACCCGTCCATATACTCCAGCGCCGATCGAAGTGCGCATTCACGTGTGCGGCGCGCGGGGCTCTACACCCGCGCCGGGGGCCGATTTCGCCCGCTACGGAGGGCATACCTGCTGCCTCGCGCTGGCGAGCGGGGACAATGGGACGCCGGATCTGATCCTCGACGCCGGCACCGGCGTGAGGGCCGTCACCGGGCTGCTCGACGGGCGCCCGTTCGAGGGGACGCTGCTGCTCACCCACCTGCACTGGGACCACATCCAGGGGCTGCCGTTCTTCGGCGGAGCTGACCGGGACGACTCGCGGGTGAGCGTGCTGCTCCCCGACCAGGGCGACGGCGTGGAGGCCGAGCGGGTGCTCGCGGGTGAGATGTCGCCCCCGTTCTTCCCGATCGAACCGGGGGAGCTGAGGGGGCGATGGGAGTTCGGCACGGTGCCCAGCGAGCAGTGGCGCAGCGGCCCCTACACGATCCTCGCCCGCGAGGTTCCCCACAAGGGCGGGCGCACGTTGGGCTTTCGCATCACCGACGGACGCGGGATCCTGGCCTACATCCCCGACCACTGCCCGACCGCGCTCGGGGACGGCCCCGACGGGCTCGGCGAGTACCACCAGGCGGTGCTGGAGCTGGCCGAGGGGGCCGACGTGCTCGTCCACGACGCCCACCTCCACGGCGAGCGGGAGCTCGCACGGGACGGCTTCCTGGGGCACGCCTGTGCGGAGTACGCCGCCGCGCTCGGCGCAACGGCGGGGGCGGCCACGGTGATGCTGTTCCACCACAGCCCCGAGCGCACCGACGAGCAGCTCGACGCGCTCGGCCGGCGCATCGGAGACGCGGCCGAGGTCAGACCCGCCGCCCAGGGAGAGGTGATCCGCCTGTGCGGCTGACGGATGCCCGGGCCGCCGAGCGCTGAACCTCTACCCGGCCGCAGCCGGCGGCCCGGCCCTGACTACTTCGCGTTGGCGAAGTAGTCGGCGTTGATCTGGATGTACTTCTGCCACTCGTCGGGGAGCTGGTCCTCGGCGAAGCAGGCGTCGACCGGGCAGGCCTCGACGCAGGCGTCGCAGTCGATGCACTCCTCCGGGTCGATGTAGAGCATCTCGACGGCGTCATAGCCGCTCTCGTCGGGCGTGGGGTGGATGCAGTCGACGGGGCAAACCTCGACACACGAGTTGTCCTTGGTGCCGATGCACGGCTCGGCGATCACGTAGGCCATTCGCTTCCTTTGTCTGTCGCTCTGGGATTGGCAGCTTCCTGCGGCGGAGGCATATTGTACGAAGCATGCTCCTGCTTACCGGCGCCACCGGCCTGGTGGGCTCGACGCTGCTGTCCAGGCTGCTCGCCGAAGGGACCCAGGTCCGGTGTCTGGTCCGCGATCCGCGGCGCCTGGGCGCCCAGCGGGTCCGGGTCCAGATCGCCCTCGGGGACCTCACCGACCCCCCCTCCTTCCGCAACGCCCTGCGAGGGGTGCAGACGGTGATCCACCTGGCGGCCTCGATCCGCGACCAGCCCCGGGGCTCGATCGAGGAGCTGACCGGGATCGCCACCTGGCGGATGGTGGAGGCGGCCGAGCGCCAGGGGGTGGAGTCGTTCGTGTTCTTCTCGGCCCTCGGCGCCTCCACCCACAACCGCACCCGCACCCTGCGGGCCAAGGCGCTCGCCGAGCAGGCGGTCCGGGAGGCCGACCTGCGCTCGGTGGTGATCGCCCCGTCGATCATCTACGCGCCCGGGGACCCGTGGTTGACGCTGCTCGAGCGTCTCGCGTGGCTCCCGCTGATGCCGGTTCCGGGGTCCGGACGGGCCGCCTTCCAGCCGATCTGGGCCGAGGACGTGGCGGCCTGCGTGAGCGCGGTGCTGGCCCAGGAGAGCCCCCCGCGGCGGGCCCGCCACGAGCTGGCCGGGCCGGAGACCGTCGACCTCAACGAGATCACCCGCATCGTGCTGCACTCGCTGGCCCGCAAGCGCCCGCTGCTGCACGTCCCCACCGCGCTGGTGTCGCGCTCCCTGAGGATGCTCGAGCGGGTCGCCGGCCCCGGCGCTGTGGCCACCTGGGACGAGGCGGAGCTGCTCGAGGTGTCGATGACCTCGGCCAGGGGCGCCGCCGACGCCGAAGCCCTGGGGGTTCGCCCGCAACGCATGGCCGCCGTGCTCGGCGCGGGCTGAGCCCGGGCCTGACGGCCCGGGCCTGCCCCCGAGACTTATGAGCGAGGGCCGGGAGCTAATCCGTTGCTCCCGGCCCCGTTTGAGCCCCCAGACCACGCCCCCAGGCAGAGCCGGCCCCCCGCTAGTTGACCAGTACCTTGCCGTCCTTCAACGGGATCGCGGAGACCTCCGAGGTCGGCACACCGGGCTCTTCGATGTTCGGCGCGTGGATTTCGCTGAGCAGTTTGACTTCGGTCTGCGTCCCGCTGCTCCAGTAGCTGCCGAATTCCGGTTCGCCGGTTTCCGTGTTCGCGTTCAGCGTCGCGGTGAGCACCTTCGGAAGCGAGCCCGCCGGGGTCAGATCCGCGAGGATCGAGCCGTACTGCCGGACTTTCACGATCCCGGCGAGGCATTCAACCGACTCGAACGTGCCACCGGGGGTGGTCGGTTCGAGAATCACGCCGGGGACCGTTTCGGCTTCGTCCAGCCACACGAGCTTGGTCGTCAGCTGTTCGGTGACGACTTCTTCCTTCTTCTTTCCGGGCGAGTTGCACGCGCCCGCGAACTGCGCTTTTTCGCCGTTCTTGAATTTTTCAGGGACGTTGCAGCCCTTGTAGGTGAGCGTGACAGTACCTTCGGTGGCGTTGTTGATCGTCCCCGACGCGGCGCCGGTTTTGCACGGCACTTCCGACACGGTTTTGTGTTCCAGCGGGTTGTAGAGGTAGATCGTGGTTTCGCCGAACTTGGCCTTCGTCTTGACGGGGAACTTGGTCGAGGCCACGCGTTCGTATTTGCCTTCGTTGGTGGCACTCACTTCCGAGCATTCCTTGTTGCTGTAGTGCCCGGTGTATTTTTTGGTTTCTTTGCTCTTTGCCGCCTTGCCGCAGGCCAGGTATTCGGGGCTGCCGGCCGCCGCCGCGACGCTCGAGGCGGCCAGCGCCGCCAGCCCGATTGCCGCCGCCACCATGGCGACGATGCCGATACGTTTCATGCTTGGTTCCTTTCCCTCCGGGGATGTAGATGGGGATGCCTCATGATTCGTCCACCGCTTCGGACGTCGAGAGGACTTTTCCTTCCTTGTCGAGAGCCTTCACCTCGAAGACCCTGTCCGTACTAGAGACCGGTATGCGGGTCTCGAAGTTGCTCCAGTCGGACGTCGTGACCGGTGACAGCGAACTGGGTTCTTCGCCCGCCAGCACTTCCCATTTCGCGATTTCGGTGGCGCCGTTCCAGCTGACGTAGACGGCCACTTCTTCGGCGCTTTCGCGTTTTGCCACCACGGCCGGCTTGGTGTCCGGGGTCCCCGACCAGGGGAAGCGCATCGCGCGATAGGTGCCATCCCCCTTCGGCAGTTCGGCTTCGAACAGGAGTTTTCCGTTTTTCTTCCTTTCCCCGTTCTTGCTGAACTCCGAGATGTACTGGGTCGCCCCGAAGCTCACGAGCGCTTCTCCACCGGGGAGCACCTGCATGCCGCCCTC
The DNA here is from genome assembly GCA_035506775.1 of Solirubrobacteraceae bacterium. Taxonomy (GTDB): domain Bacteria; phylum Actinomycetota; class Thermoleophilia; order Solirubrobacterales; family Solirubrobacteraceae; genus Palsa-744. The sequence continues at coordinate 15,681 of DATJOU010000212.1, forward strand.
GGCCACCGCCAGCGTGCGCCGGGGACTTTCGTAGGCGTGCACCAGTTTCACCGTTTTGCCTTTGATCCTCAGGATCAGGCCTTTGGAGGGACCGTACAGGGGGGGTCCGGCTTCGTCGTCGAACAGGGACAACGTTTCGAGGTGCTTGCCGTACAGACGGGCGTCGTGCTGGAAGTGGAAGAGCACGCCCCGCTTGAGTTTGAAGGTGTTGTGGCTGGGGCTGATTTCCCACAGCACTTTGCCGGTGTTCTGGTCGACCTCGTAGACACCCGAGGTGTCTCGCATCGAGATCACCACCCGATGTTCGGATATCGCCTGCACCGAGTTCAGGTGGTACGGGTCGAAGACCCCGCCGGAGGGCACGGCTTCGGTGTTTTCCACGGGCACGTGGCCCAACGCGTTCCAGCTCCACATCACGAGCCCGGTTTTGATGTCGATCTCCTGGATTTCGTCGTCCAGCAGGGGCACGTGTTCTTCGTTGCATTCCGGTTGGCAGACGGGCTCCACGGCGACGATGTAGGCCTGCCCTTCGGGCGTGACGTAGAACTCGTGGATGTCTGCCTGCTGGCCGTTGCCGGCTTTCACGTATGCGATCGGTTCGTAGGCGGTGTTGGCGATCACGCCCTCCCCGAGCCCGTACGCGGCTTCGGTGACCTTGCCCTGCCACCAGGCGAGCGCCGTCTTGCCTTCGTACTGGACGGGTTCGAACACCGACCCGACTTCTTCTTTGAACTGCCGCCAATACAGCAGCTTCCCTTCCGGGTTGAGGATCATCAGCCCGTTCGGACCGACTGGTTCGAATTCGAGCAGTTTTTTTTCGCCCGGGTGGATCTCCGGGGCCGGGATCGGGTCGGTGAAGAGGTCCCCTTCGAGGCTCGGATCGGCCGTCGTGATCGTCACCTTCGGCGGGCGCAGTTCCGGCTCGGTGACGAAGTGTTCCTGGTCTTCGGGCTTTTCGGTCGTCTGGTGCAGGAGTTCTTCGCCCGGGCCGAGGTGGGCGACGGTGAACGAGTCTTCCAGCGGCGATCCTTCTCTGAGGTGCACCACGACGTGGACTTCCTCGCCTTCGGTGAAGGGGAGTTCGGGGATGAAGCTGGCGCCGGGGCTGCTGAGGTAGGACTCGATCGTGCCGAGGTGGACCCCACTGATCGAACCGGTGGCGGTCACCGATTCGACGTTCGAGGCGGCCGTGCCGAGGATGCTGATCTGGGTCGCCGGGGTGGCGTCGGGCGTCCCCGCCAGCGGGGAGATCGTGACCGCCGCAGAGCAGATGCCGGGAAGCACGAGGACCAGCGCGGCGACGGCGCAGGCGACCAGGCCCGCGTGAAGCGCGGGACGGGTGCTTCCTGCTCCCGATCCGCGGACACCGGCGTCGGATCTCCGCCGCCGTCGGCGTCCTCCTTGTCCCAACATCGTTCCCTCCCCCACTGCTTGTGGCGCTAAGAGGTTACCAGTCCGTCAAGAGGGCCGTAGCGTAGCGCACGCTACACATTTGTCAATATGTAGTTGCCGCGGCGAGCGCTAGACTGTGTTGCATGGCGGACGCACCACCGAGACCAGAGGCAGTCCCCACGGCGGAGGCCCCTCCGTCTCCGGCGCTGTCCCAGGCGCTGGCCGGGACGGCCCTCTCGCGGACGGTTCCCACGCCCGCAGCCGCGTTCGCGCAGGCGCGGGTGGTGTTCCAGAGTGGAGAGCGGCTGGACATGGGCCGGCTGGCGGACGAACTCGGGGTGGCCCGGACGACCCTCTACCGCTGGACCGGCGACCGCGACCGGCTGCTCGCCGACGTGCTGTGGGCCGAAACGAAGACCGCGCTCGACGCCCTCGAGCAGAGCGTCGAGAGCAAGCCCTATCCCCACGCCGAGGCGATCGCCATGGGCTTCATCGACATCCTCTGCGGGGCGGAGCCGGTGCGCTCGTTCCTGCGCACCGAAGGTCAGCGGGCGCTGCTGGCCCTCACGGTCCCCAGCAGCGTCTACCGCTCACGCCTGCTGGACGCCGTGACCGAGATCATCGAGGATGACGTCACCCACGGGTACACCCCGCCGGAGACCCCGCGGCTGCTGGCCGACACGGTCATCTCGATGACCGAGCGGTTCCTCCACAACGGTGGGGAGCCGGACGCCAACCCGAGCCCCGAGATGGCCAAGCGGGCCATCGCCCTGCTGCTCCGCGAATAGCAGCCGGTCCCGCCGAGCGGCACCAGCGGCTCAGGCGCCGGCGCCCGCCCCCCGCAGCATCTGCGGGCGCCGCTGGGTCCAGGGGACGGCCTCCTGGAGTTGGTTGGAGAGTGCCAGCAGGGTCCCCTCCGCGAGCGGGCGCCCGACCAGCTGCACACCCAGCGGCAGGCCGTCGTCGCCCTGGTAGAGGGGCAGCGAGATGGCCGGCTGGCCGGTGGCGTTGAAGATCGGGGTGAAGGGCGTGAACAGGGCCGAGCGGGTGAAGGTCCGCATCGGCTCCGGGGCGGCCGTGTCGAGCGTCCCGATAGGCAGCGGGCGCTCGCCCAGGGCGGGGGTCAGGAGGGCGTCGTAGGGGAGCAGGAAGCTCACAAGACGGCGGGCGAACTGCTGCAGGCGAACGGCCGCCGCGCCGGCTTCGATCGAGCTCATCTTGCGCGTCATCGAATAGATCGCCCAGCTCATCGGCTCCATGTCATCGGCCCCGGGATCGTGGCCGCCGATCGTCCCCGAGTAGGCGATCGACAGCGCGATCGCGTCGCAGAACACGGCCCCGAACAGCTCCCGCAGGTACTCCTCCTGCCACGGCGGGTCGACCTCCTCGACCTCGTGGCCGAGGGAGCGGAGCACCGAGGCCGCGTCGTCCACGGCCCGGGCCGCGACCGGATCGACGGTGGCGTCGGACACGGGGGGCTTGGTGGTGGCGGCGATCCGCAGCTTCAGCGGCTCGCGGCGGGCGCTGTCGGCGAACGGCTCCGGCGGGTCGGGCGCCCAGGTGGCGTCGCCGGGCTCATACCCCGCGAGCACGTCGAGGGTCGCGGCGGCGTCCTCCACGTAGCGGGTGAGCATCCCGTCGCACACCAGCGCCGCGTCACCCAGCTCGGGGGCCAGCGAGATGCGCCCCCGGCTCGGCTTCAGCCCCACCAGCCCGCAGCAGGCGGCCGGGATCCGGATCGAGCCCCCGCCGTCGTTGCCGTGGGCCACCGGGAGCAGGCCTGCGGCGACCGCCGCGGCGGCCCCCCCGGAGGACCCCCCGGGGGTCCGTTCGAGGTCCCACGGGTTGCGGGTCGGTCCGAAGATGTGGGCCTCGCTGACGGGCAGGATGCCGTACTCGGGCAGCGTGGTGGTGCCGACGATCACGAACCCGGCCCGCTTCAGCCGGGCCGTGACGTTGTGGTCGTACTCGGCGACGTGCTGCTGCATCAGCTTGCACCCGTACGTGAGCCGCATACCCGTCACCGGGCGGTTGTTCTTGATCGCCGTGGGGACGCCGGCGAACGGCCGCTCGTCGCCGGGAGCGATCGCGTCGGCGGCCGCGAGGGCCCCCTCGTCGTCCACCTCCACGAACGCGTTCAGCTCAGGGTTGAGCTCCTCGATGCGCTCCAGAGACGTCTCCACGAGCTCGCGGGAGGACACCTCGCCCTCGCGAACCATCGCGGCAAGCTCGGTGGCGGATCGGAACAAGACGTCGCTGTCGGCCATCCTCGAACCCTCCTTCTCGGCTCCCCGAGCGCGGGTCGCGCCCGGGCGGGGTGTGCGCCTGCAAGCCTACTCCGGGGCGCATTCCTGCGACGATAGGGACCTGCCCACAAGGCAGCTTCCCGTCAAGCATCCTCTGCCAGAAAGCGAGTGCCATGAGCGCGGTCACCACCAGCCCCGAGGTCCGGTCAGGACTCGAAGGGGTCGTCGCCTTCGAAACCGAGATCGCCGAGCCCGACAAAGAGGGCGGCGCGCTGCGCTACCGGGGCGTGGACATCGAGAATCTCGTCGGCCGGGTCCCCTACGAGCAGGTCTGGGGCCTGCTGGTGGACGGCCACTTCAAACCCGGCCTCCCCCCCGCCGAACCCCACGCCCTGACGGTCCGCTCCGGCGACCACCGCGTGGACGTCCAGTCGGCGCTGGCGATGCTGGCCCCCGAGTGGGGCTTCGGCCAGCTGATCGACATCAGCGACGAGGAGGCGCGAGAAAACCTCGCCCGGGCGTCGGTGATGGCGCTCTCGTTCGTCGCCCAGTCGGCCCGGGGGACCGGACGCCCGCCCGTGCCCCAGCCGCTGATCGACGAGGGCCGCACGATCCCCGAGCGCTTCCTGATCCGCTGGCGGGGGGAGGCCAACCCCGAACACGTCAAGGCGATCGACGCCTACTGGATCTCCGCCGCCGAGCACGGCGTGAACGCTTCCACCTTCACCGCCCGCATCGTGGCCTCCACCGGCGCCGACTGCGCCGCGGCCCTGTCGGCCGCCGTCGGGGCACTGTCGGGCCCGCTCCACGGGGGCGCCCCCTCACGGGTGCTGAAGATGCTCGAAGAAGTCGAACAGACCGGCGACGCCGAGCGGTGGGTCACCGAAGCGCTCGACCGCGGCGAGCGCCTGATGGGCTTCGGGCACCGCATCTACCGCGCCGAAGACCCCCGTGCGCGCGTCCTGCGGCGAACCGCCCGCGAACTCGGCTCCCCCCGCTTCGAGGCCGCCGAGGCGCTCGAGAAGGCCGCCCTGGCCGAGCTCCAGGTGCGCCAGCCCGACCGCGTCCTGGCCACCAACGTGGAGTACTGGTCGGCCGTGATCCTCGACCTCGCGGAAGTGCCGCCGGACCTCTTCACACCGATGTTCACCTGCGCCCGCGTGGCCGGCTGGTCGGCCCACATCCTCGAGCAGAAGCGCGAAGCCAAGCTGATCCGCCCGACCGCCAAGTACGTCGGCCAGGGGCCCCGCTCGGTGGAGCAGGTCGAAGGGTAGGGGGCGCACTCCCGCCACCGAAGAGCTCGCCAGCGACGCGGGGCGGGGGTGGTGCATGGCCGGCAGCGGGTACGGTTCGGGCGTGTCGGGATCCGTACCCATGCGGCGGTGGGTGCCGGCGACGATCGCGGCGATCGCGATCGCCGTCGCGGCTCTTCCCGCAACGGCGGCTGCCAAGAGGCATCCGTGTTCCGAAATCTCCGTCGGACTCGGTCCCCAGACGCCGAACGCCGAAACGGCTCCCCTGGAACCGAGCGTCACGGCGATGTTCGCGTTCCTGCGCCGGCCGGCTGGGCCAGAAGACGCGCTGCCGCCTCTGAATCCGTTCGACCAGGACGTCGGCTTTCAGCTGCGCGCCTACTTCCCGGGCGAGATACGCCAGATCGCACGCGATCCGGATGGCGAGCGCTACTTCGAGATTCCCGGATTGGAACGCGGCATCACCCTCCCGCCCGCGCGCTGCCTGCCTGCGCCGCTACGGAAGCGCCGGCCACAAATCGTCGAAGAACGGCGCAAGCGCGAAGCGCAGCCCGTCTACTGCATCGACGCGCTCGGGCCGGAGCGCCCGACATATCCGCAAGAGAGATGCTCGGCGTTCGCAGAAGTCCAGACCGGGGCCAGCCTGATCGCCACGGTGCAATCGACCACAGAGGTGATCGAACTGGCGCCGGACGGCGTGGCAACGGTCCGCTTGCGCTACCGCAACGGAGATGTCGTCACCGCGCCCGTGGCCGGCAACGTGTTCGAATTCACTCCGCCCCAGCGCCCCATCGAGAAGCTGCGAGCCCTTCAGCGGAAGCTTGCGCGCGAGATCCAGAAGGGCGGCATCCACGGGCGCGGGCTGGAACCGCTCGCCAAGCGGCTCGCGGCGGCGCGCGCGCGGCTGGTGCCCTCGACGGTCGAATGGCTT
>DATJOU010000213.1:0-5281 GCA_035506775.1 Solirubrobacteraceae bacterium
CACCTACAACTTCGGCGAGCAGCGCGTCACCGACCACCGCATCAAGCTCACCACCCACAATCTCGACCAGGTCCTCGAAGGGGACCTCGAGGCCTTCACCGAGGCGCTCCAGTCCGACGAGAAGCGCCGCCGACTGCAGGCCCAGACGGCCGCATGAACGCCGCCACCGCACTTCGCTCGGCCGCCGGTGAGCTCGCCGCTGCCGGCTGCGAGACGCCACGCCTGGACGCCGAGCTGATGCTCGCCGACAGCCTCGGGGTGGCCCGCGGGCGCCTGCACAGCGAACCCGAGCTCGAGCTCGACCGCGACGCCCGGGCGGGGTTCGCCGACGCGCTGCGCCGCCGGGCCGCCGAACGCGAGCCGGTCGCCTACATCGTCAGCCGGCGCGGCTTTCGCGAGCTGGAGCTGGCGGTGGATCCGCGGGCGCTGATCCCCCGGCCCGAGACCGAGCACCTGGTCGAGTCCGCGCTTGGGCTCCCCCCCGGCTGGCGGGTGCTGGACGTGGGCACCGGCTGCGGCGCGGTCGCCCTGGCGCTGGCGAGCGAGCGGCCCCACCTCGAGGTCCACGGGAGCGACATCAGCGCCCGCGCGCTGGAGCTGGCCGGCGAGAACTCACGCCGCCTGGGGATCGCGGTGCGCTGGCTGGCGGCGGACCTGCTCGACGGGCTGGAGGGCCCCTATCAGGCCATCGTGGCCAACCTTCCCTACATCGCCGAGGGCGAACGCGCTAGCCTCGCCCCCGAGATCTTGCGTCACGAGCCACACGACGCCCTGTTCGCCGGCCTGGACGGGTTGAGCGCGATCCGCAGGCTGGCGGCCCAGCTGGCGGTGCGCCGGGACGTCCGCTTCGCCGCGCTGGAGGTCGGGGCCGGGCAGGCGCCCGCGGTCGCGGGCCTGCTGCGCGAGAGCGGGTTCCCCTCGGTGCGCAGCGAGCGCGACCTGGCCGGGGTCGAGCGCGTGGTGGTGGGCGAGCGGGGCGGCGCGATGACCGCAGGAGCGGCGGCATGAGCCCCAGGCTGACCGCCGAGGACGCGCTGCGCCTGCAGGAGTGCGTGGGCGCCGGAGGCGTCGCGGTGTTCCCCTCCGACACCGTCTACGGGGTCTGCTGCGACCCCGACAACCACGACGCCGCCCGGCGCATGTACGAGCTCAAGGGGCGCCCCGCGGCGCGCTCCTGCGCGGTCATGTTCTTCCAGCTCTCGAGCGCCCTCGATCACCTCGAGGGCCTCACCGAGGCCGAGCGCCTGGCGCTCGAGGTGCTGCTTCCCGGGCCGCTGACCCTGCTGCTGGCCAACCGCTCCCAGCGCTTCGCCGCGGCCTGCCGCAACGACCCCTCCACGCTCGGCCTGCGCGTCCCGCGGCTGCCGCAGGAGCTGGCCTCCCTGGAGCGTGTCGAGCGTCCGGTGATGCAGTCGAGCGCCAACCTCTCCGGCGAGCCCGACGCGCGCAGCCTGCAGGAGATCCCCCAGAGCCTGCTCGAGGGGGCCGACCTCGTGCTCGACGGGGGCGAGCTCCCGGGCCGCCCCTCGACCGTCGTGGACCTCCGCGACTTCGACCAGCAGCGCCGCTGGCACGTGCTCCGCGAAGGCGCCCTCCCGCGCGACTCGGTGCAGGAGAAGCTCGCCCCGCTGGCCGCCTAGACACACGCCCCGCGCTCCCCGCCCTCAAGCGGGCGGGGGCCCGGGTCGATACATCGGGTGAGCCCCGCTCACGCGCCGGCCGCGATCTTCGGGCGCCGCCGGCGACGGGCTCCCCGATCGAATGACCCGCAAAGGCGCCACCCTGCCGCTCACGCTCGCCGCCGCGCTCGGCCTCGCCGGCTGCGGCGGCTCAGGCAGCCCCACCTCTCAGAGCACCCCGGCCACCACGCCGGTGACGGTAGCGAAGGTGGCCGCGAGCCCGCACGCCCAGTTCGTCGCCTTCGCCGACCACATCAACCTGAAGCCCCAGGATCTGGCCGGCTTCGCCACCAAGCCCGAACACGAAAAACAGGGCTCGGGGCTGGCCAAGGGCCTGGCCGGCAAGGCGCAGCTCGAACGCTGCCTCGGCTCCGGCAAGGAAGCCAAGCCGTTGTTCAAGAGCTCATCCGCGACGTTCCAGCAGAAGGATGGGGCGATCGGCTTCGTCACCGCCAAGTCGCAGGTCGAGGTGATCCCCACCCGCACGGCGGCCGAGAAGGAACTGACGCTCGCCCGGCGCGTGCTCGGGAGCCCGGCCAAGCTGCGCTGCTTCACGAGTGCCTTCGACGCGATGCTCGGCGGTAGTCGCGACACCCACACCGACGGGCACACCGTCAAGATCACGTTCGGCAGGGTGCGAGCGGCACCGGTGCAGCTCGCACCGGCCACGTCGGGCACCGCCGGCGGCTACGGCTTGACCCTCACCGTGCCCGTGACCTACTCCGTCGTGGTCCGCGGGCACACGGTCAAGGTTCCGGCCGCGCTGTACTGGGACTCGCTGAACTTCATCCTCGGTCGCGCCGGCGTCGGGCTCACCACGATGGGGTTCGGGGCGCCGTTCCCGTCGGGACGCGAGGCGGACCTGTTCTCGCTGCTGGTCGGCCGGGCGCGGCAGGCCAGCCGCCGGGCCCCCGCGATCGACGACTAGGCCGGCTCGCCCGGCCACGCCGGTGAGCGCCCCCCGGGTGGTCGCGGCACGGTGGTAGCCTCCCCCGTAGCTGCCGCGACTGGCGTCTGGACGAGGTGGAAACGACCACCGGGGAGCGGTCAGCGAGCACGCCGCGCGCCTGGGCACCCGACGAGTCAACCGCCTGCCTGAGGAGAGCGCCGATGACCGACCTGAGCCCCGACTACTTCAACCGCCCCCTCGAGGAGGTGGACCCGGAGGTCGCCGAGGCGCTCCGCGGCGAGCTCGAGCGCCAGCAGGGGACGCTGGAGATGATCGCCTCTGAGAACTTCGTCCCCAGGGCCGTGCTCGAATGCCAGGGCTCGGTGCTCACCAACAAGTACGCCGAGGGATACCCCGGGCGCCGCTACTACGGCGGCTGCGAGTGGGTGGATGTCTCCGAGCAGCTCGCGATCGACCGCGCGAAGGCCCTGTTCGGGGCCCAGCACGCCAACGTCCAGCCCCACTCCGGATCGCAGGCCAACGCGGCCGTGTACCACGCGCTGCTGGACCCGGGCGACACGATCATGGGGCTCTCGCTGGCCCACGGCGGGCACCTCACCCACGGCATGCGCCTCAACGTCTCCGGGCGCCTGTACGAGGTGGTCGCCTACGAGGTCGACCGGGACAGCAGCCTGATCGACATGGACGAGGTCGCCCGCATCGCCCGCGAGGCGCGCCCGAAGCTGCTGCTCGCGGGGTGGTCCGCCTACTCCCGCCGGCTCGAGTTCGACCGCTTCAGGGAGATCGCCGACGAGGTCGGCGCGCTGCTGATGGTGGACATGGCCCACTTCGCCGGGCTGGTCGCCGCCGGTCTGCACCCGAACCCGGTGCAGTACGCCGACGTCGTCACCACCACCACCCACAAGACCCTTGGGGGTCCCCGCGCGGGGGTGATCCTGTGCACCGAGGAGCACGCCAAGAAGATCGACTCGGCCGTCTTCCCGGGTCAGCAGGGGGGGCCGCTGGAGCACGTGATCGCGGCCAAGGCGGTGGCCTTCCGGATCGCCGCCTCCGACGGCTTCGTCGAGCGTCAGCAGCGCACCATCGCCGGCGCCCAGGCACTCGCCCGCGAGCTCTCGGGGGCCGGCGCCGGGGTGCGGGTGCTGACAGGTGGCACCGACGTGCACCTGGTGCTGGTGGACCTGCGCGAGAGCGAGCCGCCGCTGAGCGGCCGCGAAGCCGAGGACCGGCTGGCAGGGATCGGGATCACGGTCAACCGCAACGCCGTCCCCTTCGACCCGCGCCCGCCGATGGAAGCCTCCGGGCTGCGGATCGGCACCCCGGCGCTGGTCACCCGTGGCCTGTCGGTCGAGGACTTCGAGGAGATCGGGCGGATCCTCGCGGTCGCCCTCGGACCCGAGCACGAGGCCCGCGAGCAGGAGCTCGCCGGGCGCGTCGGGGCCCTGGTCGAGCGGTATCCGCTGTACGAGTTCCTGGGAGCGCCCGTACGCGCCTGAGCGCGGATTGCCGCCGCGCCGCTCCGGGGCCTGCGATGCTTACGGCGAGCGATGGCGCACCCGACTGAGCTCGACGCACTCTACGCGCTGTTGGTGGCTGCTGCCGTGACGGCGCTGCTCACGCCGCTGACGATGCGCCTGGCGCAGCGTCTCGGCATGATCGACGAACCGCGCGAGCGCGGCCTGTCGGAGCGCCCCACGCCGCTGCTCGGGGGTCTCGCGATCTTCGGCGGCGTGCTGGTGGCCGCGCTGTGCTTCCTGCCCGCCGGCTACGCCGAAGAACCGCACCTGTGGAGTGGGGTGCTGCTCGGCGCGGCGATCATCACCGTGGTCGGGGCGCTCGACGACCGCTACGACCTGCACCCGCTGCTGAAGCTGGCCGGCCAGATCCTGGCGGCGGTCGTGGTGGTGCACTTCGGCGTCGGCGTGAAGTCGATCGTGCTGCCGTTCTTCGGGCACATCGCACTGCCCAACGCGGGCGTCACCGACGGCGGCCCGCTGCTGACCGTGGTCGGGCTGGTGGTGATGATGAACGTCGTCAACTTCTCCGACGGCGTGGACGGACTGGCGGCGGGCGTGTGCGCGATCATCGCCGCCACGATGGCGGTCATCGCCTTCGACCTCGGCCGTCCCCAGCCGGGGGTGCTGGCGGCACTCACGGCCGGCGCGGCGCTCGGCTTCCTGATCTACAACTTCCCGCCGGCGAAGAGCTTCATGGGCGACTGCGGCGCCAACCTGCTCGGTTTGCTGATGGGCGTGATCGCGGTCGAGGCGGCCGTCAAGACCGCCGCCGTGGTGTCGTTCGTGCTGCCGCTGATCCTGCTGGCGGTGCCGTTCATGGACACCACCTTCGTGGTGCTCAAGCGGCTCAAGTACCGCCAGCCGGTGTACCGGCCCGACAGCGAGCACTTCCACCACCGCATGGCCCGGATCGGCTTCTCCAGCCGTCGCACGATCGCCTATCTGTACGCCTGGACGCTGATGCTGGCGGGGCTCGCGCTGGCGCTGCGGTTCGTCCCCTACAGCGACCACAAGGGCCACTTCAGCACCGCCTGGACGCTCGTGATCCTGGCCATCGGCCTGGTCGTGGCGGCGGCCAGCGTGTACCTCGTGTACCTGCTCGAGATCCTCAAGTTCCGCCGGCTGGACACCATGCGTCTGCGGCGCCTGTGGCCCACGGCCACAGATGCCGAGAT
>DATJOU010000214.1:0-8602 GCA_035506775.1 Solirubrobacteraceae bacterium
GGCTGGCTTCCCGGATCCCGCGTTCGATCTCGCGCCTGGTCTCCCGCTCGCGGATCGTCTGGCGTTTGTCGTAGAGGTCCTTGCCCCGCGCCAGGGCGATCTCGACCTTGGCGTGAGGACCCTTGAAGTAGATCCGGGTGGGCACCAGCGTGAGGCCCCGCTCTGCGGTCTGGGCGCCGAGCCGCTCGAGCTCGCGGCGATGCAGGAGCAGCTTGCGGGGACGCTCGGGGTCGTGGTTCTCGCGCGAGGCGGGACCGTAGGGGGGGATGTGCACGGAGTTCAACCACAGCTCCCCGTCCCGGATCGACGCGTACCCGTCCTTCAGCTGCGCCCCCGAGGTCCGCAGTGACTTGACCTCCGTGCCCTCGAGCACGATCCCCGCCTCGAGCCGGTCGGTGAGGTGGTAGCGGTGGCTGGCGTAGCGGTTCGACGCCACGTCACCGGCACCGATCTTGCGCTTGCCCTTGCCCTTTGCCATGACCGCCGCTGAATCTAGCCTGCGGGAGCGAGATCGACGCGGCCGCGGATCGCCTCCACCCGCTCCACCCGCACCCTCAGGGGCTGGCCGAGGCGGAGGCTCGAACCGCTGCGCTCCCCCTGCAGGATCGTCCCCTGCTCGTTGAGCTCCCACCAGTCCCGCCCCGAGTTGCGCGCCTGGCCACCGCGGCCGCCGGCGCGAGCGGACGCTCCCCGCCCGCGGCCGGGCCCCGCCGGGCCCTGCGCGGGGCGGTCGCGACGGGCCGCCGCCGCGGCCAGCACCCGCACCGGCAGCATGCCCTCGAACGGCAGCTCGCGGGCCGGTTGCGGGTCGGGGGAGAAGGCGACGAAGGCGCCCGCCGAGATCAGCCCCACCACCTCGCCCTCGAACACCCGGCCGTCCCCCTCGCGGCGCAGGAGCCGCTCGAGCAGGAAGCAGCGGGCGACGTCGTCGGCGTCGCGCTCGATCGTCGCCGCCCCCCGCTCGCGTTCGGAGGTCCACTCCCCCAGCTCCCCGAGCTCGGACGCACGCGGGGCCTGCTCGCGCTCGCCGAGGGTGGACAGCAGCGAGCGGTGGCAGACGATGTCGGGGTAGCGGCGGATGGGGGAGGTGAAATGGCAGTAGGTGGAGCTGCGCAGGCCGGCGTGACCGATGTTCCGCGGTGAGTAGTAGGCCTGCCTGAGGGAACGCAGCACGAGCGAGCCGAGCGCGATCCGCCCGTGCCCCACGTTCCGCGTATAACGCTCGACCGCCTGGGAGACCTCGCCCACCAGCTCGGCTGCCTGCGAGGGTGACATCGGTTCCGGAACCGGCGGGGTGGGGACCTCGAGCGAGGCCAGCTGGTCCACGAGCCGCACGATCCGCTCCGGCTCGGGACGCTCGTGGACGCGGTACAGGCACGGCGACCCTGCGGCGGCGAGCCGCGCCGCCACGGCTTCGTTGGCCGCGATCATCAGGTTCTCGATCAGGCGATGGGACTCCGTCTGCTCGCGTGGCTCGATCGCCACCGGCTCTCCCCGCTCGTCGAAGCTGAACTGCGGCTCCTCGGATTCGACCTTCAACGCCCCGGCCCGCTCGCGCACCCCCGCCAGGGCCGCGGCGGCGGCCCTCGCGCAGGCCAGCGGCTCGGCCCACGGCTCACGGGCCCGGCCCTCGCCGGCGAAGATGCGGTCGACGCCCTCGTAGTCGAGGCGAACGTCGGAGCGGACCAGCGAACGGTAGAAGGCGCTGCGACGGACCTTCCCGTGGTCGAGCTCGAGCTCCACCGTCACCGCCAGCCGGTCCACGTCCGGCATCAACGAGCAGGCTTCGCTGGACAGCGCGTGAGGGAGCATCGGCTCCACCGTCCCCGGCACGTACACGCTCGTGGCCCGGTGCCGTGCCTCGCGGTCGAGCGCACCCCCCTCCTCCACGTGGGCGCACACGTCGGCGATGTGGACCCACACCCGGCAGGCCCCGTCCGCCAGCGTCTCGGCCGAGATCGCGTCGTCGAAGTCGCGGGCGCTCGCCGGGTCGATCGTGAAGGTCGCCAGCCCGCGCAGGTCCCGCCGCTCGCCGGGTGACCGCGAGGCGGCCCCGGCCGCTGTCCGTGCGTCCTGCTCGAGCCCGTCCGGGAAGCCGCGCCGTAGCCCGCGGTCGAGCATCAGCGCCTCGATCACGTCGCGGGCGCTGTCGGGCCGGCCGATGCGGCGTACGACCTGCAACCCCGACCCACGCCCTCCGCGGGTGGCCCGTACGAGCACGATGTCCCCTGCCCTCGCGCCCCCGCCGCCACCACCCCCGGCACCGCGAGCTGGACCCACGACGCTGCGCGAGGAGGCGCCGCGACGGCCCGGGAGGCGGTCCTCCTCCCGTGCGGGGAACAACCGCTCAGCGGTCAGGAACCGGCCCTGGCGCTCGAGCAGCGCCACGTAGGTCGCTGGGCCACGCCGGTTGGGGTGCCGGGAATCGCTCGCCCCCGGCCGGGGCCCGGCGCTCACCCGACTTTGGCCGCGAGCGTTTCCAGGGCCACCTTCAGCCCTTCGGCCCCGTCGAGGCCCTTGGCGACCTTCACTTCCGGCTGCACGCCGGCCCCTTGGCGGACCCCCCCTCCGCCGAGGTTGCGGCCGTTCGGCGTGAAGTACTCGCCGACCGTGATGTCGAGCGCGCCCCCGTTGGCCAGTTTCTGCTCCTCCTGAAAGACGCCCTTGCCGAAGGTGTGGCTGCCCACGACCGTGGCCCGGTGGTGGTCCTGCAGCGCGGCGGTCACGATCTCCGCCGCCGAGGCCGTGTTCTGGTCCACGAGCACGACCATCGGGATCTTGCTGCTGATCGCGCCTCCCGTGGCCGTCAGCACGGTGCGGGGCTGGGTGCGACCGCTGGTGGTCACGATCACCCCGTGGGGAATGAAGTTGCTCGCGATCAGCTGCGCTTCCTCGACCAGCCCGCCGCCGTTGTCGCGCAGGTCGAAGACGATCCCCTTGGCGCCTTCCTTCAGCACCTGCTGGACGGCTCTGGCGACTTCCGCGTGGGATCCCGGGGTGAACGAGGCGAGCGCCACGACGCCGAGCTTCCTGCCCTTGAAGGTGTCGGTCGCGGACGCGACCACGGGCTCGGACACGATCGCGCGCGTGATCCTCACCGTGTGCAGCGGGGGCTTGCCGGCGTGACCGCCGCGGGGACCTTCGATCTGGAGCACCACGTCGGTGCCGGGCGAGCCCTTGATGAGGGCCACCGCCTGGTCGCGCGAGAGCCCTTTCAGGGGGCGGCCGTTGACGGCCACGATCACGTCGCCGCTCTTGAGACCGGCCCGGTCCGCGGGCGATTCGTCGAACACGCGGGCGATCTCCAGGCCACGTTCCATCGGCCCGACTTCCACCCCGATTCCCGCGAAGTGTGGCGGCTCGTCGAATTCCTTCAGTTCGCTGGGGGTGAGGTAGTGGGAGAAGCGGTCGTGGAGTCCCGCGACCATCCCGGACACCGAGGAGTTCGACAGCTGCGATTCGGAGATCGGCCGGTAGTAGTCACGGGCGATCCGCTTCATCGCTTCTTCGATCACGACCTTCTGCTGGCTGGAGCCGGCGAACGAGCGCATGAAGGAGGGAAGGTCTTCCGGGCGACCCCCGAGCCAGATGCCGCCGAGCAGCACCAGGATCGGCACGAGGACTATCAGCACCCAGCGAACCGGGCGGCGTTTGCGTACTGGGGTCACGGCCATCTCCTGGTTTTCAGCGTAGTCGAGCGACTGGCCGCGTCCGCCACCAGGGAGGGCACCCGTCGTGCACTAGGGTGGCAGTCGCATGGCCCGCGTGAGCACCAGCACCGTCCCCCAGAACGGGATGCCGGTGCACCGCCTCGAGCTCCCCGGAACGCGCGCGCTGACGGTGCTGCTGGCGTTCGACGCCGGGGCCCGCAACGAGCGTCCCGAGGAGAACGGGATGGCCCACTTCCTCGAGCACCTGGTGTTCAAGGGCGGCGAGAAGTACCCGACCTACAAGGACGTCAACGAGACGGCCGAGCGGCTCGGGGGCGTGCTCAACGCGTACACCAGCCACGACCTGGTGGCCTTCCACATCACCGTACGTGCCGAGAGCGCCCCCCAGGCGATCGACCTGCTGAGCGACTTCGTCGGCCGGGCACGGCTGGACGCCACCGAGCTCGACCGCGAGCGGGGCGTGGTGATCCAGGAGATCAACCGCGCCTACGACCAGCCCTCGACGGTGGCGGAGTACCTGATCGACCGTGCCGCCTTCGGCGAGCACCCGCTCGGGCGAACCGTGCTCGGCCCCGAGGAGAACCTGCGCAGCTTCACCCGCGATGGCATCCTGGCCTTCCGGGACCGCCGCTGGGGGCCCGGCTCCGGCGGTGCCTTCCTGGCGGGCAACCTCGAGCACCTGCCCCCGGACGAGCAGCTGTTCGAGGCCCTGTCGCGCTTCGAGGCGCTCCCGGAACCCGACCCCTACCTGCCGGCCGGAGGCTTCGCACCCGAGACCCTGGTGGACGGGCGCGAGACCAACCAGTCGCACCTGCGCATGATCTACCGCCCCGACGTGGACGTGGCCGACGAGCGACAGCGGGCCGCGCTGGCGATCTACTCGACGCTGCTCGGGGGCTCGATGGGCTCGCGACTGTTCGAGGAGATCCGCGAGAAGCGTGGGCTGTGCTACTCCGTGTACGCCGTCAACCACGCCTTCGCCGACGTGCCGATCCTGCAGCTCGGGTCGGGCCTGGAGTCGGACAAGTGCATCGAGGCCTACCAGCGGATGCGGGAGATCGTCGACGAACTGCGCAGCGAAGGCCCCACCGGCGAGGAGGTCGTGCGGGCCCGGGCCTACGCGGCCGGGAGGCTGGTGCTGGCGTTCGAGAACTCCGGGGCCGTCGCCCGCCACGCCGCCACCCAGGAGATCGTGTTCGGCCAGAGCAGCGACCCCGACGCGGCGATCGCCGCGCTCGACGCGGTCACCTTCGACGAAGTCGCGGAAGTCGCACGGGGCATCGGCGAGGAGCTGGCCGTGGCCTGCGTCGGCCCCCACACCGTCGACGAATTCTGAGCTACCCGATCACCCGATCGCGACCATGCGGTCGATCGGAACGCGGGCGCGCTCGGCGACGTCCTCGGGGACCCGCACCTCGAAGCGCATCTGCGCCAGCGACTCGCGCAGCTTGGGCAGCGTGATCATCTTCATGTAGCGGCAGGAGGCCTCCGCGTTGGCGGGGATGAAGTGCACCTGGGGGGCGGCCATCTGCAGCGGGTAGAGCATTCCCACCTCGGTCGCCACGACCGCCTCGCGAACGGCCGCTGCGCCGGCACCCTCCCCCTCGCCACGTTGGGCCGCGTGGGCGTGCTCCAGCATGCCCCCGGTGGAGAGGATGTGGACCCCCTCCCGGGACACGTCGCCGGCCGCCACGTACTCCATCACGCTGGTCGAGCAGCCGCACTCGGGGTGCACGAGCAACTCGGCCCCCGGGTGCTCGGCGCGGGTGGCTTCGAGGTCCGCGGGGCGGATGCCCGCGTGCACGTGGCACTCGCCGTCCCACACGTGCATGCGCCGCCCGAGGACCTTCTCCACGTACGCCCCGAGCCACATGTCGGGCCCGAACAGGATCTCGGTGTCGGGGCCGTGGGTGTCATAGATGTGGCGCACCACGTCGACCGCGTTGGCCGAGGTGCAGCAGTAGTCGCTGAGCGCCTTCACGGCGGCGGTGGTGTTCACGTACATCACCACCACGCCCTTCGGATAGCGCTCCCTCCAGGCGGCCAGCTGCTGGTCGTCGATCGACTCCGACAGCGAGCACCCGGCGTCGAGGTCGGGGATCAGGACGGTCTTGGACGGGCACAGCACCGAGGCCGTCTCGGCCATGAAGTGGACCCCGCAGAAGACGATCGTCTCGCCGTCGGCGGCGGCCGCCCGGCGCGAGAGCCCGAGCGAATCGCCGACGTAATCGGCCACGTCCTGGATCTCCGGGAGCTGGTAGTTGTGGGCGAGGATCACCGCCCCCCGCTCGGCGGCGAGCGCCCGAACCTGCTCCTGCAGCTCATGGATCTCCTGCGGGGAGAGCTCCGCAGCGGGTGCCTGGGATGGTGCCATCGGGAGGTTCATGGCAGGGCCGTCAACTGCATCGAGAGGTCGAGGGCTGGAGCGGAGTGCGTCAAAGCACCCAACGAGATCCATTCTACCCCCGTGAGGGCCACCGACCGGAGCGTGGAGAGCGTCACGCCGCCGCTCGCCTCGAGCTCGGCGCGACCCCCGACCTGGGCCACGGCGGCCCGCAGCCGGGGCTCGTCCATGTTGTCCAGCAGCAGCCGAGGGGCGCCGGCCGCCAATGCCTGCTCGATCTCCTCGGGGTCGCGGACCTCCACCTCGAGCGTCCCCGCCAGCTCCGGAGCCGCCGCCCGCGCCCGCTCGACCGCCTCGGGGATCCCGCCCGCGGCGGCGATGTGGTTCTCCTTGATCAGGATCGCGTCGTACAGGCCGGCGCGGTGGTTGTGGGCCCCTCCCGCCAGCACGGCCTCCTTCTCCAGCGCCCGCAGCCCGGGCGTGGTCTTGCGCGTGTCGAGCACCTTCGCGGGGGTGCCCTCGACCTCGCGGGCGGCCCGTGCGGCGGCCGTGGCGACGCCCGACAGGTGGGCGAGGAAGTTCAGCGCCGTGCGCTCACCGGTGAGCAGCGCGCGGGCCCTCCCGGTGATCGTCAGCACGTCTCCCCCCTGCTCACGCCAGCGGCCCTCCTGTACCTCGCGGGCGATCTCGACGTCCGGCTCGAGCAGCTCGAAGGCGAGCTCTGCGGCGCGCAGGCCGTAGATCACCCCCGGCTGCTTCTGGGTGATGAGGCCCCGCGCCCGGGCTCCCTCGGGGACGGTCGCCAGCGTGGTCACGTCGCCGCTGCCGACGTCCTCCTGGAGCGCCCGCTGGACGAGCGCGACGAGGTCCTCATCCACCGGCTAGCTCCCGGAGGCCGCCCGCTGCAGCAGCAGCGCCCGCACGAAGCCGTCGAGGTCGCCGTCGAGCACCCGCTGGACGTCGCCCACCTCCTCGCCGGTGCGGTGGTCCTTGACCATCGTGTAGGGGTGGAGCACGTAGGAGCGGATCTGGGAGCCGAAGTTGACGTCCTGGGCCTCGCCCTTCTCGCGGGCGATCTCCTGTTGGCGTTCGCGCTCCTGGCGCTCGAGCAGCTTGGCCCGCAGCATCGCCATCGCGGTGGCGCGGTTGGAGGACTGGGAGCGCTCGTTCTGGCACTGGACCACGATCCCCGTGGGCACGTGCGTGATCCGGACCGCCGAGTCGGTCTTGTTGACGTGCTGGCCGCCGGCCCCGGAGGCGCGGTAGGTGTCGACCTGCAGGTCGTCCTCGTTGATCTCCACCTCGCCGCGGTCCTCGACGACCGGCGCCACCTCGACGCCGGCGAAGCTCGTCTGGCGGCGGTGGGCGGAGTCGAACGGGGACAGCCGCACCAGCCGGTGGACGCCGCGCTCGGCGCCGAACAGGCCGTAGGCGTTCTCGCCGGAGGCGCGGAAGGTGGCGGACTTGATGCCGGCTTCCTCCCCGGGGCTGAGCTCCAGCAGCTCGGCTTGGAAGCCCCGCCGCTCGGCCCACCGCATCAGCATCCGCAGCACCATCTCGGCCCAGTCCTGGGCGTCGGTGCCGCCAGCGCCGGCGTTGACCGTCACCAGCGCGTCGCCGGCGTCGTACTCGCCCGCGAACAGCCGCTGCTCCTCGAGCTCGCCCAGGCGGGCCTCCACGGAGGCGATCTGCTCCTCGACCTCGGCCGCCAGGGTCGGGTCCTCGGCCGCCATCTCGGCCAGGCCGCCCAGGTCCTCGACGTCGCCGGCGAGGCCGTTGAAGACCTCCAGCCGCCTGCTCGCCCGGGCGTGCTCGGCGCTCACCGCGGCGGCCCGCTCGGAGTCCTCCCAGAAGCCCTCGGAGCCCATCTGGGACTCGAGCTCCGCCACCCGGCGGCTCAGCGCGGGAGGGTCAAAGATAGTCCGCCAGCAGCTTCATCTGCTCGCGGATCGCGGCCAGCCGCTGGGGGGTGGACTCGCTGGGTGCGGCGGTGGCCATGGCGGGGACGCTAGCACCCGCGAGAGAGGGTCCCGGGAGACGGCCGGGGGCGTCCGTGCCGGTATGTTCACGCGGTGCCAGCCAGTTCCCCGGACGACCTGCCACGCCTGTTCGCCGACGCGGTCAACGCCGGCGACGCCGGGGCCGCGATGGCGCTGTGGAGCGAGGACGCCGCGATCGTGGGGCCCGACGGGGGCGTTCTCGACGGCCGCGGTGCCGTCGAAGTTGCCGTGCGGGCGCTGATCGAGGCCGGCACCAGGATCGAGATCAGCATCGAGCGGGTCTTCCACGCGGGTGCCGTGGCGCTGGCGCTCGGCACGCTCACCATGAGGGGCACCGACGGCGACGGCCGTCCGTTCGAGCAGCGCAGCTCCTCGATGGCGGTCTACTCCATGCAGGACGGAGGATGGAGGGTGGCGCTGGATGCTCCGTGGGGCCTGCCCGCGGGATAGTCCGGGCCGGATGGGCGGCCCCTCAGCGCCGGGGCGAGCGGCGGCTCAGGCGCCGTGGCACTTCTTGAACTTCTTGCCGCTCCCGCACCAGCAGGGGTCGTTACGCCCCACCTGCTGGTCGTCGGCGAGCACCCGCT
>DATJOU010000215.1:0-4375 GCA_035506775.1 Solirubrobacteraceae bacterium
GTCGGTGTCGGGGAAGTGCTGGCCGATGTCCCCCATGCCGGCCGCGCCCAGGAGCGCGTCGGTGACCGCGTGGGCCAGCACGTCGGCGTCGGAATGCCCTTCCAGGCCCCGCTCGTGCTCGATCTCGACCCCCCCGAGCACCAGCGGGCGGCCCTCGACCAGGCGGTGGCAGTCATAGCCGATCCCCGCCAGCGTCAAGGTGCCTACCCGGTGCGCTGCCCGGCTCCGACCGGGGCCATGGTGCGGACACGGCCCTCGAAGCGGGCCAGCTCGCGGACGCCGAGCCGATCGAGCAGCGCCAGCGCCAGCACGTATCCGGCCCCCACGTCCTGGGGGCGGTGGGCGTCGCTGGAGAGCGCCACCGGGATGCCGGCCTGGACGCACAGCTCGAGGAAGGGCGGGGCGGGATAGACCTCCCCGGCGGGCTTGCGCAGCCCGGCGGTCGACAGCTCCACCGCCACCCCGGAGTCGGCGAACGCTTCCACGGCGGGCTCGTAGTAGCGGCGCAGGTCTCCCCCCGGTACGCGGTGGGGGTCGCCCCAGAACTTCACCAGGTCGGGGTGGGCGACGATGTCGTAGAGGCGGCTGCGGGCGCTGTCGGCGATCGTCTGGAAGTAGCGCTCCCAGACCTCCTCGGGGGGGCGTGAGCCGATCCCCTCCCAGACGCTGAACTCGTCCATGTCGAGCGCCTGGTCGCCGAGGAAGTGCACCGAGCCGACCACGTAGTCGAACCCGCGGCCCTCAAGCAGCGCCGCGATCTGCTCCTCGCGACCGGGGATGAAGTCGAGCTCGAGGCCGAGCCGCAGGTCGGTCTGCTCCCGGACCGCCCGGCAATAGGCGTCGAGATCGTCGTGGGCATAGCGTTCCCACAGCGGGTGGCGCCAGATCTCCAGCGCCTGGACGAAGCGGTAGACGTGCTCGGCGACACCCAGCTCGTCGATGCCGCGTTCGCCGGCCACCTCGCGGTAGCGCTCCGCGTTGGCCGCGGAGTAGTACTCCTCGGCGCTCGCGTCCGGGTCGTCGGGACGCAGGTGCAGGTGCAGGTCGCTGAGCACTCCGCCGGCGATTCAATCAGGATCGGCGGACCCGGCCGACCGCTCGGCCAGCACCAGCTCCGCCAGGCGCAGGTCGGCGGGGGTGGTCACCTTGAAGTTCTGCTCGGGGCAGGGCACGACCGCCACGCCGCCTCCCAGGCGCTCCACCAGCCACGCGTCGTCGGTGGCCCGGGCGAGCTCCTCGGGGCCCGCGGCGAGGGCCCGCTCGAGCACCTCCCGGCGGAACACCTGCGGGGTCTGGACGGCCCACAGCGAGCCGCGGGCGAGCGTCTCGAGCACCCTTCCGTCGGCGCCGGCCCGCTTGATCGTGTCGCTCACCGGGGCGGCCGCGATCGCCGCGTCGAGGGCCGGATCGCCGTCGAGGGCGTCGAGCACTCGCTCCACCAGCCCGGCTCCCACCAGCGGACGGGCGGCGTCGTGGACCAGCACCGGGTCGCCGGGGCCGGCCGCCGCCAGCGCCAGGCGCACCGACTCCGAGCGGACGGCGCCCCCGGGGACGCCCGTGACCCCCTCGGGGGGACTGCTGCCGGGGGGCAGCGCCACCACGATCTCGCTGATCGCGGGGACGCGCTGGAGCGCCTCGATGCTCCACTGCATCATCGGCCGGCCGCCGAGCGGCACGAGGGCCTTGGGCAGGCTCGCCCCCAGACGCTCGCCGCTGCCTGCAGCGACGATCAGGGCGACTGCCATCGTCGCTGGGGCACTCGCGCACGCGGCAGTTCTGCAGCTGCCGCGTGCGTGAAAGCCTCGCTACTTCGCGCCGGCCATCGCCAGCTGCTGGCTGGCCGAATCCGCGAGTAGTTCGTCGAGATAGTTCTCGGCCTCTTCCTCGTCCTTGTCGAGCGCGTACATCAGCTCCGAGGCGAGGATCTTCTTGGTGCGCGTGAACATCTGCTTCTCGCCGGTCGAGAGGCCCTTCTCGCTCTCGCGCAGCGAGAGGTTGCGAACGACCTCGGCGAGCTCGTAGATGTCACCGGTCTTGATCTTGTCGCGATTGTGCTTGAAGCGACGGTTCCAGTTCTTGGGCATCTCCGAGACTTCGTCCCGGAGCACGTCGAGGACTTTCTTGACCGTCTCTTCGTCGATCACTCTCCTGAGTCCCGCCAGGGCGGCGTTCTCGGTGGGGACCCGCACAGTCATGTCGTTGTGGAGGATCTTGATGGTGAGGTACTCGCGCCGCTCACCCAGGATTTCCATGTCCTCCTTCTTCATCACCTTGCCCGCTCCATGGTGCGGGTAGACGACGTGGTCTCCGAGCTCGAACTCGATGTACTCCACCTCGCGCGTCTGCACGAGGTCCTCGGTTAGTACTGCTTCGTCAGTGTCTCGTACCGGAATTGGTGTACCTCCTTTGGCCTGGGCGCCCCTGGGGCCGCCGTTGATCTAAGTCTGTAGGTAGCGGTCCACGAGGTTCAGCTCCTGCAGCCTGCGCAGGCCCTCGCGGATGTCTTTGGCCCTGATCTCGCCGACCCCCTCGACCGCCTCGAGCTCCGAGTCGCTGGCGGCCAGCAGCTCGTCCAGCCCCCCGAACTCGGTGACGATGCTCGCGACCACCAGCTTCGGGAGTCGCGGGATCCGGCCGAGCACGCGGAAGCCGCGGGGCGAGACCGGGTAGTCGAGCGTGTTCAGCTTGCGGTCGTAGCCGAGCAGCTCGGCGAGGCGACCGAAGTCGAGCAGGTCCTGGTGGGCGAGCCTGCCGATCTCCTCCAGCGCGAGCGCGAAGCGCTCGTCGGAGTCGTCGGCCAGGTAGTCGCGGACGAGCGCCGACTTCTCGGCCGCCGCCCCCACCATCGTCTCCTCGAGCTGCATCTCGATCAGCCTCCCCTCGCTGCCGAGCTCGACGATGTAACGCTCGATCTCGACGGCCATGCGCGTCACCAGCTCGGAGCGCTGCAGCACCGTGAGCACGTCGTGGAGTGTGGTCCCGCCCTCGAACTCGAGGGCCGTCAGGCGGGTGGCGACCTGGTCCAGGCGGGTGCGGAACTTGTCGAGCGTGGCGAGCGCCTGGTTGGCCTTCGCGAGCACGATCGGGATGTCCTCGAGGATGTACTTGACGCCGTCCACGTACACCGACACCACGTCCCGGCGCTGGGAGATCGCGATCACCAGCGCGTCGGTCTGCTTGGAGACGCGCTCGGCGGTGCGGTGGCGGGTGCCGGTCTCGTGCGAGAGGATCGTCGGATCCGGCATCAGCTGGACGTTGGCCATCGCCACCTTGGTGGCGTTGGCGTTGAGGATGATGGCCCCGTCCATCTTCGCCAGCTGGTACAGGAACGCCGGGGTGTAGTCGATGTCGAGCTTGATGCCACCGGAGTTCAGAAAGCTCAGGTCTTCCGGCTCCCCGATCACGATCAGGCCGCCGGTGCGGGCGTGGAGGATGCTCTCGATCCCCTCCCGCAGAGCTGTCCCGGGCGCGATCATCTCGAGCGCCCGCATGAGTCCCGGATCCGGCCTTACCTCACTGTCGAGATCTTCGCCGGACCGCGGTGCCACGGTCCTTAATTCTAGGACATCTGCCATTTAGGCCGCGCCTAGGTGGCGACCCGGCCGACCCCGCCGAAGGGCCCGCACGCAGGGATTTCCCGCCTAGGCGGCAATCCGGCGGGCATCCTGGAGGCCCTCCTCGGCGTGCTCGCCGGCCGCATCCGGAGGGCCCATCGCGAGCGCCAGGGCCGCTCGCAGGGTGGGGGCCTCCGACGCCCCCGGGCCGCTCCCGGGCGGCGCGATCACCCCCTCCAGGCCATGGCGGGCCGACTCCTGCAGGCGCCGCTCGGGGTGGCCCACCCAGCGCAGCTCGCCGGTCAGGCCGAGCTCCCCGAAGCACGCCCGGGGGGCACCCGCTAGGGGCCTGCCGCGGGTGGCGCTGGCGACCGCCAGGGCGACCGCCAGGTCGGCTCCCGGCTCCTCCAGGCGGACCCCCCCGACGACGTTCACGAACACGTCGCAGCCACCCGTGCGAACGCCCCCGTGGCGGGCGAGGATCGCCAGCACCAGCGCCAGGCGGTTGCCGTGCAGCCCCGAGACGACCCGCCTGGGCTGCTCGAGCTCCGAGCGGGCGACCAGGGCCTGGACCTCGACCAGCAGCGGGCGGGAGCCCTCCATCGTGGCCAGCACGACCCCCCCGGCGGCGCAGGTGGCGTCGGCGAGGAAGCGGGCGGAGGCGTCGAGCACCTCCGCGAGACCGTCCTGGCGCATCTCGAACAGGGCCGCCTCGCTGGTCGAGCCGAAGCGGTTCTTGAGCGCCCTCAGCTCGCGGTAGGCGCGCTCGCGCTCCCCGTCGAACTGCAGCACGCAGTCCACCATGTGCTCGAGCACCCGCG
>DATJOU010000216.1:0-3801 GCA_035506775.1 Solirubrobacteraceae bacterium
CGCCACCTCTGCTCCTCCGACGGCGGCAGTCACTTGAGACCAACTTGGAGACCAAATCGAGACCAAATTGGACTTCGTGCGCTTCCCGCACAAATCGCAAATGCGAGATTTGCAGGGATTCCTGAGTGCCGGAGGAGGGACTCGAACCCCCGACACGCGGATTATGATTCCGCTGCTCTAACCGACTGAGCTACTCCGGCCCGGGTGCCGGAGTGTAGCCGCGTGTGGGCGATGGCCGAACTTCCCCTTCTCGCCGTTCCCAACTTCTCCGAGGGCCGCGAGCCCGCCGTCATCGAAGCGCTCGAGCGGGCCCTCGAGGGTGCGGGCTCCGGCGAAGGCCGCCGGGACGACGACGGGTCCTCCTCGCGGCCGCGGCTGCTGGATGCCCATTCCGACTCCGACCACAACCGCTCGGTGTTCACGCTTGCAGGCCGAGGGTCCGAGCTGGTCGATGCGGTGATCCGCGCCGCCGCGGTGGCGGTGGAGAAGATCGACGTGCTCGGGCCGGCGGGGGAGGGGCATCCCCAGGCCGGCCAGCACCCCCGCGTGGGTGCCCTCGACGTGGCCCCGATCGTGTTCGCGGACCCCTCGTTGCGAGGACCGGCGTGCGCCGAGGCGCTGGTGCTGGCCGACCGGATCGCCGGGGAGCTTGAGATCCCGGTCTTCCTCTACGGGGAGCTCACGGCCTCGAACGGGCAACCGGGACGCACTCGGGCCGAGCTCCGGCGGGGCGGGGTGGCGGCGCTGGGGCGGCAGATGACGGGAGAGGGAGGAGAGCTGGCACCCGACTTCGGGCCTCCCCGGCTGCATCCGACGGCGGGAGCGACGCTGGTGGCCGCCCGGGAGCCCCTGGTGGCGTTCAACCTGCTGCTGTCGCCCGACTCGGACCTCGAACGTGCCCGTGCTGTCGCCTCCTCGATCCGCGAGGGGGGCGATCGGGGGCTGCCGGGGGTGAGGGCGATGGCGGTGCTTCTGGAGGGGAAGGGAGCCCAGGTCTCCCTCAACGTCGAGCGCCCGCTCGAGATACCGCTGGCGGAGATCGTGGAGGCCGTCCGCCGCCAGGCTCCGGTCGCCTCCGCGGAGCTCGTGGGGCTGGCTCCCCGCGCGGCGATGGAGGGATTCCCCGACGACGTACCGCTGCAGGACTACGATCCCCGACGCCACCTGCTCGAGAACGCACTACGCTCCTAAGCCGGCGATGGCACAGACACGACGCAAACGCCAGACCAAGCACCGCGGCAACGCCGCCGGCGTCGTGGAGTCCCGTGGGCGCACCGGCCGCAAGCCCACCTCTGAGGAGAAGAAGGGGGCAGCCCCGTCGGCGAAGTCCCGTCGCGAGCCAGAGGACCGGCGTGACCGTCCTCCGACCTGGAGGGGGGCGTTCGTGAGGGCGATGCTCGCGGCGATCTTCATGCTCCTGATCGTCGTCGTCCTGCTCCACCAGGCCGAGAAGGCCGCCTTCACGCTGTTCCCGATCGTCCTCGTGATGTACATCCCGATCAGCTACTACACCGACAAATGGGTGTACGAGCGGCGGATGCGGCGCAAAGCCGCGGGGTCCGACGTGGGCCGGAGCGCACGCCCGTGAACGCCCCCGACGTTCGCTCCTTCACCGTCGGTCCGGTTCAGGAGAACTCGTTCATCGTCCGCCCCGACCCCACCTCCCGGTCGGCCCTGATGATCGATCCCGGAGACGAGCCCCAGCGCCTGCTCGACGCCGTCGAGGCGCTCGGGGTGGAGATCGAGGCGATCCTCATCACCCACTGCCACTTCGACCACATCGGCGCGGTGGCACCGGTCGCTCGCGCCACCGGAGCCCCCGTGTACTGCCCGGAGATCGAGCGGCCCCTGCTGACCGACGTGATGAGCTGGGTGCCTCCCGGCTTCGGCCCGTTCGAGAGCTACGACCCGGAGTACACCCTCGCCGGCGGCGAGCGCCTGTCGTTGGCCGGGCTCGACATCGAGGTCCTGTTCACGCCCGGCCACAGCCCGGGCCACCTCACCTACGCGATCCCCGGCGCGCTGCTCTCGGGGGACGTGCTGTTCCAGGGCTCGGTGGGCAGGGTGGATCTCCCCGGCGGTGACTGGGCCACGCTCGAGCGCTCGATCGGCACCCTGCTGGCGCGCTTCCCGGGGGAGACGGTGGTGTACCCGGGTCATATGGGCGTCACCACGCTGGGACGGGAGCGTGACACGAACCCGTTCCTGGCGGAGCTCCGCGTGCGGGTCCCGGCCGCCACACCGGCCTCGGGGCCGGGCGTGCCCCCACGTTGAGCGCCCCGAAGATCAAAGCCCCGCGGGGCACCTACGACGTGCTCGGGGAGGAATCGTCCGCACGCACCGCCCTGGAGTCGCGTGCACGGGCGATCCTCGAGCCGGCCGGCTACGAACGCATCGAGACCCCGGTGTTCGAGTCCACCGAGCTGTTCTCGCGGGGGGTGGGGGCCTCCAGCGACATCGTCCGCAAGGAGATGTTCAGCTTCCAGGACGCGGGCGGGCGCGAACTGACGCTCCGCCCCGAGGGCACCGCCCCGATCTGCCGCGCGTACGTCGAACACGGCATGCACAAGCGCCGCCTGCCGGTGAAGCTCTGGTACCTGTCGAGCTTCTTCCGCTACGAGCGCGCCCAGGCGGGTCGCCAGCGGGAGTTCTGGCAGGTCGGGGCCGAGGCGCTCGGCTCGGAGGACCCGGCGCTCGACGCCGAGTCGATCGTCCTCGCCAACGCCGTCCTCACGGACCTCGGGGTGCGTCAGGTGAGGCTCCGGCTCTCGTCCCTCGGCAGCCCCGAGGCCCGCGGGGCCTATCGCGAGAGCCTCACGGCCTACCTGCGGGCCAACGAAGGATCGCTGTCCGAGGAGGTGAGGGCGCGCATCGACCTCAACCCGCTGCGGGCGTTCGACTCCGAGCACCCCGGCACGGCCGCCGTGATGGAGCAGGCCCCCCGGCTGCTCGACCAGCTCGGAGAGCAGGATCTAGACCACTTCGCCGAGGTGCGCACGCTGCTCGACGCGGCCGGCGTCTCATACGAGATCGACCCCACGCTGGTGAGGGGCCTCGACTACTACACCCGCACCGTGTTCGAGTTCACCTCCGACGCCCTGGGGGCACAGAGCGGGGTGGGGGGAGGGGGACGCTACGACGGCCTCGTGGAGGAGCTCGGCGGGAAGCCCACCCCCGGCATCGGCTGGGCCGCGGGAGTCGAGCGGATCCTGCTCGCCGGAGAGGTCCCATCCGCCGCCCCCGCCCCGGTGGAGCTGTTCATCGTGCTCGAGGACGGCTCCTCGGAGGCCCGCGCCGGCGCCTTCGCGCTCCTCACCCAGGCCCGCGGAGCGGGGTTGTCCGCCCAGATGGACCTCGCCGGGCGCTCCCTGAAAGGCCAGCTCAACCACGCCGAGGCGATCGGCGCGCGGTACGTGGCGATCGTGGGGGTCTCCCAGACCGTCCTCAAGGACAGGCAACAGAACCTGCAGGAGCCGATCGCGATCGACGCGATCGTGCACGCAGTCCTGCGCGGCCAGCACGCCCTCTAGACCCCCGTCCGCGGAGCGGCCTCGTCCAAGGCGGCCCCCACCGTTCAACTTTCGTCCGCGACCTGCCGAAAAGGGTTGCGATGCAGCAGATTTCCCGCCCGTACCAGATTGCCTTGGTGGTCCTGGTGCTCGCCGCTGCGACATGGTTCGTGGCGTTCGGCCACCACTCCAACTCCGGCAGCGGCTCCCCGTCCTCGTCCTCGGCTTCGAGCTCCTCGTCCCAGCCGGGCGAATCGGCCTCCGCCTCCTCGGGCTCCTCGGGCTCCTCCGC